>DATGXU010000451.1:0-16905 GCA_035298685.1 Magnetospirillum sp.
ATGCCGATATAGGCGCCGTTGCGGTCCGGCCGCATGGCCTTCAGCCCGTCCATGATGGTCAGGGCGGCGGCAGGGCGTCCGTGACCGGCGGCCAGGAAGCCGATCTCGGTCAGCAGCCGCACGCACTCGGCCGAAAAATCCATCGGGTCGGATGTGGTGGTCATCGGCCCCTAGATCCGCGTGATCTGCTTGTTGGTTTCACTGGTCGAGCGGTCCATCTCGGCCAGCTTGGACTGGATGTCGCGGATGACGTCGCGCATCTGCTGCATCATGTCGCTGGCGCGGTCATAGCCAAGACGGGCTATCTCGGCCTTCTTGTCCGCCTCGACCTTGTCGGCGTCCAGATTGGCGGCGCCATAGTCGAAACCGCCCTTGATGATGGACCCGGCCGACAGCGCGATGTCGCCTGCGGCCTTGTAGATCTGGCCAGTCAACTGGATTTTGGTATTCAGGGCAGTGGCGGCCTGTGCATCGAGGCTCGTCGCCTTGAAATTGGCTTTCAGGCCGCTGACCGCGCCGCCGATCTGGATGGCGGCCGAGGCGACCTGCACACCGGCCTGGACGCAGGTGCCGACCAGGCGTTCCATGGCGGCGTCGCGCATCTTTTGGGCTGCCTCGCCCATCTGCTGGACGCGCAAATCCAGCTGCGCCTGGCGATCCTCGCGCGCGGCATTGCGCGCCTCTTGGCTGATCTGCTGGAACAGCGCCATGACCTGGAAGATGTCCGACACCGAGGTCAGCTTGTTCAATTTGTCGCCAAGGCCTGCCGGCGGCGCCCCGGCGCCATCCTTGCCGCCGTCGGGCTGGGCAATCTCGATTCCCGATTTCAGCGCATCGAAGCCGCCGATCTTTTGCATGATCGCCGACATGTCTGCCTCCCCCAGAGCCTTCCGGGCGACGGGGGCCTGGGTGTCGACCTGCTGCTGGCCCAATTGGCTCAACACGCTGGACCGGATGGTGCTGTTGAATTCGACGGACATCGTTCTTTGCTCCTTGGCGGAAGCCTTGAAGGAAGGGGGACGGCTGGCGGATCACACCATGTTGCGGGCGATCTGGAACCGCGTCTCGCCGGCGCCGGCAACGATGGAGGCGACGCGCGAGGTGGCTTCCTGGATCTGCGTCATCAGATCCTCGATCCTGTCCACGCCCTCCTCCATCTGCTTCTGAAGTTTCTGGATCATCTTCTCGATATCCAGCTTGTCGGCCTGCGCCTCGCTGGCCTGGTACTCCATCACCCCTTTGCCGACGCTGACGCCCGCACTGGCGATGCTGACCACGGCGCCCTGAATGTTGGCATAGGCGCTGATGGCCTTGGCGACGTTGACGATCGAGGAGATGCCGGCCGTCGCCGAGGCGCCGCCGGTGAAGGGGATCAACGCCAGGCTGACCACCGCCATGGTGACGGCGACAGCCACCTGGGCCGCCATGGCGCCCCACTGGCCGATCTTCTTGGCGTCTTCGTCGCTGGCGCCGAACCCCTTGGCGATCTCGGTCATGGCCGAACTCAACAGGCCCGACATGGAAAGATCGGGGCCGCCCGAGGCCTGGCTGATCTCGTTGGCGACCGTCGTCCCCAGATCGACCGCCGAACTGACCATGCCGACGACCGAGACGCCGAGCAGAAGGATCGCTGCCGGTGTCGCGGCGCCGGCGGTGCAGGCAATCATGCCGATCGCGGCGATGACGCCGGCAAGCGAGGCGACGAAGGCGGCGAGCTTGGCGAAGACGTTGAGAACCTTGTTGAGGATTCCCAGGCCGCCAGCCTCCTGCAACTTTTTCGCCGCCTCCTCCAGCTTCTTCATCGCCTCCTGGTGCAGGGCCTCCTTCTGCTCGGAATCCAACCGGACACCTTCCTTGGCGGTGCCGAGCTGGCATTCCGTCAGCTTGTTCTGCAGACTCTGCAGCATGAGGATGGCGTCCTCGGCGCTGAGGTTCAGGGTTGGCGGCTCCAGGGCCGGCGCTCCGGGCGGAGCGACTGCGTCCCTGCCCGCCCCCTTGGTCACCCCGCTGGGCGCCCCGCCTTGGGCCAGCTTGGACATTTCGCCCAGGATGGCCGCCATGTCCGGGGTGGACAGACCCGTTTTGGCCACTCCTTCGGGCCGCTCGCCCTCGCCCCCCACGGTTTGAGGAAACAGCGAGGAGGCGCGACCGACGTTCTCGACAGTCATGCCGTGCCTCCCGCCTGCCGTTCCCGCAGGATCTGCAGCAGCATCTGCGCGCGATTTTTGGAGGCTTCGTGCCGGCCGCTCTCGCCGGCCGCCAAAGCCGCGGCCTCCAGGCTCTCGACCGCCTCGTCGATCATGCCCAGGGCGATCAGGCATTCGCCCATGCGGACCATGGGGTCGGGGTCCAGCGCATCGAGCACGATGGCCAGGGTGTAGACGGAAATCGCCTGCTGGTAATGCTCCAGCATCTGCAGGGCCGCCCCCAGGGCCTTGGCATAGCGCGGCTCGAGGTGGTTGTAGAAGGTCAGGAACAGGAACGCCTCGGCGGCCTTGTCGAACTTTCCCTGACTGTAGAGGTTGTAGCCCAAGGCATAGACCGCCTCGTATTCCTCCGCGACAAGGCCATGCATCTGGCCGATGGTGATGCCCTTGTTAAGCAACGAATCGACCACGTCCTGGACGTGAGCCTCGATGTCCGCAGCCAACGCCTCGGTGGCGGCCGGTGCGGAGGCGGCCTGCGCGGTAGTCGTTTGAACCACTGTCCTTCTCCCTTCGATTCGGCAAGGAACGGCCGTGCGCGAGCAATGATCAGCGCATGTTGCCGATGATGGTGTCGTTCATCTTTGCGGTCTTCTGGACCAGGTTGGACAATGCCTCGACGGACTGGTTGTGCTTGTTGTTGATGCTCTGCATGCGGATCATGTCGAGCTGCGATTCGTTATTCTTGGCATCAAGCTTGCCCTTGATCTGCTCGATCCACTTGTCGAAGCTGACCTGGGTGGCGTCGTAGGTGCCCTTCCCGTTCGCGTCCTTGGCGCCCCATTCGTTGGTCTGGCCGACCTTGCTGTCGTCGGTCTTGACGGCGCCGCCGTCGGCGGTGGCGGCGTCGATGGACACGCCGGCATCCTGCAACCGCTTGACCATTTCGCGCGCCTCGGCCTGGCTGGAGCCCAACACGGCGAATTTGCCGCTGTCGTCGCCCTTGGGGCGCAGGGCGCGCAGATCGGCCAGAAGCTGGTTCAGCTTGGCGATATCGTCCTGCTTGGCCTTGATCTCGTTGATCTGGTCCACCTGCTGGGCTTCCAGATTGTTGGCCTTGGTGGCGTACATCATCTGCATGAAGCCCTCGACGCCCAGGCCGCCGGTGGCCTGGGAAACGCTGCTGACACCGCTGATCGTCGTCATTGTCTGGATGCTCCTGCGATAGCTCAGATCATCGGCCGCATGCGCGGACGCCGCGCCCCGGAGGCGGGTATCGCGTGAGCCGTGTCGACCTTGGCCCGCGCCACCTCGTCCTCGATGTCACGCCGGTCCTGTTCGACAGCGGCCTGGATCTCGGCCTTCTTGTCGGCCGTCAGGTTGCCGGTCATGCGCGCGATGGTGGCGTCGTCCAGACCGGCGGCGGCGCGCACGGCGCGCCCCTGCTCGATCTGCCGCTCGGTCGCCTCGATCAGGGCGCTCATCTCGGCCATCAGTTCGGCGGCGCGCTCCTCGGGTTGTTTCGCCATGTGGTCCCGTCCTCGATCTGTCTGTTGGCTGGCGAGCCGGACTGCCGCCGCCCGCCTTCGATGTCTTAGTGACCGCGCCGGCCGATTGGTTCCTGCCCGACAGTATTTTTCCGCGGGCAGGCATCGGGAGCGGCGGGGGAGATCAACGCATGTTGCCGATGATGGTGTCGTTCATCTTGGAGGTCTTCTGGACCAGGTTGGACAATGCCTCGATGGATTGGTTGTGCTTGTTGTTGATGCTCTGCATGCGGATCATGTCGAGCTGCGATTCGTTGTTCTTGGAATCAAGCTTGCCTTTGATTTCCTCGATCCACTTGTCCATGCTGGCCTGGCTGGCGTTGTAGATGCCGTTGCCCCATTCGTCGGTTTGACCAAGCTTGCCCTTGTCCGTTTGGGCGACGCCGCCATCGACGGGCCCGGCGTCGATGGACACGCCGGCCTTCTGCAGGCCGGCGACCAACTTACGGGCCGCGGCCTGGTCGTCACCCAGTTCGTTGTACTTGCCGGGGTTGTCGCCAGCGGGACGCCGGCCGCGCAGATCGGCCAGAAGCTGGTTCAGCTCGGCGATCTCGCCCTGCTTGGCCTTGATCTCGTTGATCTGGTCCACCTGCTGGGCTTCCAGATTGTTGGCCTTGTTGGCGTACATCATCTGCATGAAGCCCTCGACGCCCAGGCCGCCGGTGGCCTGGGAAACGCTGCTGACACCGCTGATCGTCGTCATTGCCTGGATACTCCCAAGTAAAAAGGTCGTCATGGACGGAACAGCCGTCGCCCATTCGCCCTCTTAGTGACGGTCCCGCCCTTTTGGTTCGGGGAATTTTCCTGCTCGCGCCGAGAACCAAATCGTCCGTCCGGTGACCAAGGATCGGAGCAACGATGACGGCGGGCCACGACGGGGCCGGACGGAGCAGGATGAACATGCGCTTGGACGGAATGCTGGGCAGTCAGGTCGGCCCGCGGGGCGACGACCGCCTGGGCGGTATGACCCAGCAGCAAGGGTCGTGGCGGGGCGAGACCGTTTCCGTGCAGAAAAGCGCCGCCAGCCTGTTGGCCGATGCCGCCGAGGAAATGACCTTTGCCCAGGCCGAGCGTGAGGAGGAGAAGGAGATTTCCGAGCGCCGCGTCCACACCCCGGGCGTGACCAACATTCCCCAGATCCAGGAAATCCAGGAATACCTGGAGCAGATGGGCGAGGAAAGCGACCAAGCCAAGCTGGAGGAACTGGCCAGCAAGCTGGCCGGCGCCGGCGGCCAGGGCGCGCGGGAACTGGCGGCCGGCGCCTTCGGCGACGTCTCCAAGCAGTTTCTGGCCCTCGGCCATGCCCTTCGCCATTTCGAGGGCGAAGGCGGCGATCCCGAGGTCGCCGAGCGCTTGCGCGAGGCCATCGAGGATCTTCACGAGGATCGCGGCCCCGAGATCCGCGCCGGCCTTAATACCGTCGCCGCCGCCAAGGCCTTTGCCGAAAGCGATCCAGGCAAGGGCGACAGCTTCCGCGAATGCTATCGCGAGACCGTCCTGGGGCGCGAAAGTCTGGGCGCAACCTTCACCTCTATCCTGCAACGCTTCGGAGCGAAGGATGTGGGGCGGTCGATCCAGTTCCTGACGCGGGCGGCGGGCGACGACCTGTCCGCGCGCGGACCGTCCACGTCGCCCGCCGAGTTGAAGAGCCTGATCGAGGATCTTTATCATCTGGAGGTCCTGGCGACGGCGCTGGACGCCTGCCACGAGATCGACCACACCATGCGCCGCGACTTCGGCGTCACCTCGGTCAAGGTCGACACGCTGATGTCCAAGCTGGTCGGCCTGACCGGCGAACGCTGGATCTCGGGCGATCGCGTCGCCGGCTTGTCGCGGGACATGGGCATTTCCAACGCCGAGGCGAATATCAGCTTCCTGACCCGCGTCAAAAGCACTCTGCGCGAATTCCCGCTGAAGGTGTTCAACGACCCGGAAAGCCGCGACAAGGTGCTGAGCGCTGCGCAGGAAGCCCTGGATCAAGCCATCGAGGAAGAAGAGATATGAGTTGGGCGGCCCCCATCATCGCCGATTTCGGACGCAGCATCGGCATCCAGTCCCTTGCCGTAGACGACGGCGGCGGGGTTTCCCTGGCGTTCGGCGACGACGGCTTGTTGTGCCTGGAGCCGACCGACGGGGAATTGCTGGTCTATCTGGTCCGCGAGGTTTTGCCGCACGACGTCGCCGTGAAATTGCGGGCGCTGGCCCTGTGCCGGCCGGACCGCCACTGGCCGTGGCCGGTCCAGGCCGGCAGCCGGGGACCCGGCCGCCTGCTGTTCCTGACCCGTCTGCCGCAGCACGCGGCGTCGCTGGCCACCATCGAGCAGGCCATGGACCTGCTGACCCGTCTGCACGGCATGGTCCGTCAAGGCTGAGAAAAGGACAAAGGGCGATGGTCGATCTCAACCTCAAGGGAATCAGTTTCGATCGCGGCATCGACCGGGTGATCCCGTCGGGCGAACTGCAGCAGGGACACCTGCCCACCGAAGGGCGCCTTTCCCCCAGCGACGGCCGCGCAACGCCCCGCCTCGACCAGATTCTCGCCATGCCCGATTTGGCTGACAACCTGGCTCGGGAACTGGCGCCGCGCCTCGACGATCTGGCACTGCTGCTGCCCGACCGCTTTCTGCGGGCGCTGAGTTCCACCCGCGACATGCTGACCGACGAAAAGCGCAACCACCCCGAACACCAGTCCCTGTTCCGCGAAGCGGAAAAGGTGCTGGGCGAGGAAAGCGGCCTGCGCGAGTTGCTCGACATGTATCGCAGCGCATTGTTCAAGGGATAGGCCCACACATGGACGGCACACAACGGGATTTCCTCTGGGTTCTGGCCTATTTCCACATGCGCCATCAGCAGCCCGCCAAGGCGGCGGCGCTTTACGGCGTGCTCGACGTGCTCGAGCCGGGCAATCCGGTGATCATGAAATCGCTGGCCGCCGCCCATATGGAAAGCTCGGCCAATGATTTGGCCCTGGCCGTGCTCGACCGCCTGGAAGCCCTGGGCGAGGCCGACGCCACCATCCATCTGCTGCGCGGCAAGGCCCTGGCCGCCGGCGGGCAGGTCGAAGCCGCCGCCCGCGCCATCGAGCGGTTCTACGCCGCCCGCCCCTCAGCGTGACGAAACGAACATCGCCGACCATGGACAAAGTCACGCGCCTTCTCAACCTCGCCACCCAACGCAACGACATCGTTCTGGCCGTCCTGCTGGTGGCGATCATCTTCATGATGATCCTGCCGCTGCCGACCACCCTGGTCGATGCCCTGATCGCCATCAACATGGCGCTGGCGGCGATCCTGCTGATGGTGGCGATGTATATCCCCTCGCCGCTGTCGTTCTCGGCCTTTCCCGCCGTTCTGCTGGTGACGACCCTGTTCCGCCTGGCGCTGTCGATCTCGACCACGCGGCTGATCCTGTTGCGGGGCGACGCCGGCAAGATCGTTCAGACCTTCGGCAATTTCGTGGTCGGCGGCAACCTGGTCGTCGGCCTGGTGGTGTTCCTGATCCTGACCATCGTCCAGTTCGTGGTCATCACCAAGGGCGCCGAACGCGTTGCCGAGGTCGGCGCCCGCTTCTCGCTGGACGCCATGCCCGGCAAGCAGATGTCCATCGACGGCGACATGCGCGCAGGCGTGATCGACATGGACGAAGCCCGCCGCCGGCGCGGCATGGTCGAAAAGGAAAGCCAACTCTACGGCGCCATGGACGGCGCCATGAAGTTCGTCAAGGGCGACGCCATCGCCGGCCTGATCATCGTCGCCGTGAACCTGCTGGGCGGCATCACCATCGGCACGCTGCAGCGCGGCATGGAAGTCGGCAAGGCGATGCAGACCTATTCGATCCTGACCATCGGCGACGGCCTGATCGGCCAGATCCCCGCCTTGTTCATCTCGATCTGCGCCGGCATCATCGTCACCCGCGTCTCCAACGACGACGGCCCCAGCAACGTGGGCAGCGACATCGGCTCGCAGATCCTGTCGCAGCCCCGCGCCCTGATGATCGGCTCGGGCATCATGCTTGGCTTCAGCCTGATTCCCGGCATGCCGACGGCGATTTTCCTGGTGCTTTCCGCCGTCATCGGCTCGGTGGGATACATCCTGCACCGTTCGTCCCGGCTGGCGCTGGCCGAGGGCGACGACGGCGTCATGCCGGCCATGGCCGGCGCCGGGCAGCCGACCCAGCGCAAGCCATCCTCGGCCAGCGAGGCCAAGGACGAGGTGGTGCTGACGGTTCCGCTGCTGCTCGACGTGTCGGCCGAGTTTGAAAGCGTGCTCAAAGCCGGAATCCTCAACGAGGAATTGCTCAAGATCCGGCGCGCCCTCTACTACGACCTGGGCGTGCCGTTTCCGGGCATCCACCTGCGCTACAGCCACGCCCTGCCCTCGGGCGGCTATGCCATCATGCTGAACGAGGTGCCGGTGTCGCAGGGTACCTTGCGCCCGGGCAACCTGTTCGTCCGCGAGCGCGCAACCAACCTGAAGACGCTTGGCATCGAATACGCGACGGATACTGCCTTCCTGCCCAACCTGCCGACGGTTTGGGTGCCGGACGGCAAGCGCGACCTGCTGTCGAAGGCCGGGATCGGTTTCATGGACCAAGGCCAGGTTCTCACCTATCACCTGGCCTACGTGCTCAAGAAATATGCCGAGGATTTCATCGGCATCCAGGAAACACGCTATCTGCTGGCCAGCATGGAAAGCCGCTTCCCCGATCTGGTGAAGGAAGTGCAGCGCGTCCTGCCGCTGCAGAAGATCACCGAGATCCTTCAGCGGCTGGTGTCCGAGGACATTTCCATCCGCAACCTGCGTACCATCCTGGAATCGCTGATCGATTGGGGCCAAAAGGAAAAAGACACGGTCCTGCTGGCCGAATATGTCCGCTCGGGGCTGCGCCGCTACATCAGCTACAAGTATTCCAGCGGCCACAACATGCTGCCGGCCTATATGTTCGCACCCAAGGTCGAGGATACCGTTCGCAACGCCGTCCGCCAGACATCGGGCGGCAGCTATCTGGCGCTGGATACCGCCGTGTCGCGAAAGCTGGTCGAGAACGTCAAGAAGATGGTCGGCGATCTGTCGGCCAGTGCCCAGAAACCGGTCCTGCTGACCTCGATGGACATCCGCCGCTATATCCGCAAGCTGATCGAGCTTGAGCTTTACGACCTGCCGGTGCTGTCCTATCAGGAACTGACCCAAGACATCAACATACAGCCGCTGGGGCGGATCGACCTGTAGCGGCCGACCCAAATCCGAATTCACCCTTGGGCTTCGGGATCACTCGTCGCGGCTTGGCGCAGCGCCTGATCGAACAGGGCTCGCGCGTCCCCGTCGCTGACCTGGATGGTGTCGTTCCGGCTCGCGTCTTTGAAGGCCTTGGCGAAAAGCTGGTCGGCCAGCAAACGCCGCCCGGCGCCGAATTCATCGCCGGTCATGCCGATCCGCGCACAGGCGGCGGCCAGCGCCTCGCCCCCGGCCGCCGCCGAAAACTGCAGCCGGGTCATGAAGTTGGCCCCGGCGAACAGGCTCTGGCTGGCCTTGGCCAAACGGACCGCCCGATGCACCAGAGCGGAAGGCAGGGCATCCCCGCTTTGCGGCAATTCCAGCGACTGGGTGATAATCCCATAGATCCGTGGACCATAGGTTCCCTGCAACGCGTCCAGGAAAGCCGCCGTGGCGGTGGCCATGCCGGCCGGCAACGCGCCGGGAACGCCGCCGTCCACCCATGTCACGCTCCGGCCGGCGCGGGTCGTGCCGATGCCGATCACGCCGATCTCCGATCCGCGCTGCTGCAGGGCGACGAAATCGCCCTGATCCGCCGCGGCAAGGAAGGCGTCGGGGTCGAGAGTCATGTTTGTGCCGATGGATGTGGTCTTCACGACGGGCTTCCCCCCAGGGCGATGCTCCGTTCACCGAGGGGTTTTCCTTGCGGCGACAGCGGCGCCGAGCGTCCCAACTGGTCGAGAACGGCCCGCAGGGCGACGGCCTCGGCGTCGCCATGAGGAGATGCCGATGGGCCGTCGACCACGTGGATGGTCCGCCCCCCCATCGAGCCGACCTGCGGACACGTCTGCCCATTACCCCCGTCGATGCCCATATCGGCACGCGGGTCAACGGATTGCGTCGTGTTCCTGGGGCCTATGGACATGGGTGTCATGGCCGACAGATCTCCCTTCTCAGACCCGCAAACCCAGGGGGGCATGCTGCTCCGCCGACCGTGTGGACCGATCATCCGCGCCGCCTTCCAGGTCGCGCAGACGGCCCATCCAATATTCGGCCATGTTGACGAACGATTCCACCATGTCGTGAAACAGTCCGGCCCGCAGCCCCGACAGGGGCACGGCCTGCATGAGCAGGGCACCGCCCGAGGCGGATTCGAGGCTGAGCGTCGCGCCGCCGGTTCCCCGCCAGAAGAAATTGCCTTCCAGCATCGCCGCGCATTGCCGGCCACCGATGGCCCGCGACAGATCGCCCAGGTACGAGAACAGGACCAACCGTTCCTGCTCCTCCTCCAGACCGATATTGACCAGGATATCCGCATCGAAAATCAGACAACAGGCATTCCTGTCATCGAACCGCAACTCCGGAATGCCGATGTTGCGGCCGAATTCCCCCAGGATATCGGCGGCGACGGATTTGCTCATGACTTTAATTCGCCTCCTGAACAATGGCAGGACGTTCTCTCGACGGATTATCCACGCGCCTGACGCCCTGGCCGTTCGGAACCTCGACCAGACGCGGCGTGATCATGAATATCCGCTCGCGCTTCTGTTTTTCCTTGCGGTTGTCACTGAACAACAGGCCGAGCAGCGGGATGTCGCCCAGAAGCGGCACCTTTTCTTCGTTCTTGACGTCAGCCTGGAAATAGTAGCCCCCGATCAACAGGCTGTCCCGGTTGCCGATCACCGCCTGGGTCGAGATGGTGCTGCGGCGGACCGTCGGCAGTTCCGAAACCACCACGCTGGTGTCGATGGACCCATCCTCGACGTCAATGGCAAGCTTGACCCGCCACGCCCCGGACGGCTCCTCGATCAGGCGCGGGGTGACCTTCAGCAACACGCCGGCCGTCACCTCCACCACATCGGCGACGCGTTCTCCCTGAACCTTGATGTAGAAGGTCTCGCTGAGATCGAGAACGGCTTCCAGGTTGTCCAGGGTCAGGACCGAAGGACGCGACTGAACCGAGGCGTCGCCGACGCTTTCCAGTGCGTTGACCTTGGTCAGGAAAAAGTCGGCCGTGCCCGCCAACAGGGTGTCGAAGCTGACCTTGTCGGCGACGCCCAGGGTAAGCTCTCCATTGCGCGGCTTGGCGGAATCAATGGCTCCGAAGCCTCCCTTGAACCGGCCGTCACTGGCTTGCCAGCGGATGCCGAGTTCCTTCAGCTTGGATGTGTTCACGTCGATCACCGCCGCCTCGATCTCGATCAAGGCGGTCGGCACATCCAGCTCCTTGATGAGATCCGCATACATCGGCATGCGTTCCTTGACGTCCTTGACGATGACCGCGTTGAGGCGGGTGTCGGCCTGAATGACCGGCCCCTTGGCCGGATCGGAACTGCCCTGCGGCGCTAAGACATCTCCCGGGTTGCCTTTCTCCCCGCCTGACAGGTGAAGCGGCCGTTCAGGCTGGCCGGCGGCCGTTGGGACGTTGCCCTTCGGACGTTCCGTCGCCACCGGCACGGATACGCCGTTCACCGCTTCGATCCGCTGACCACCACTGGTCTGGGCCTGGCCAACGACGATGTTGTGCAGGATCGTCGCCACGCCGGATACCGTCACTTGCCTGTCGCGGTAGTAGAAGGTGCGGTCGTCCACCGACGCATGCTTCAGCTTGAAGACCGAAATGGCCATGAGATCGCCCTGGCCGGCGGGCAGCATGGCCAACGTCTGCTGAACCAGGGCGACATAGGCGGGCGGACCCGACACGATCACCACTCCCCGGTCGGGAAGCTCGCCCCAACCGAACCGCTCGTCCAGCACGCCCAGTCCCCTCAGGGCGTCACGCACCGCGGAAATGTCGGCGGCCTTGATCGGTATGGCCTGGCTCACCGTTTCGCTTGCCGAATTAACGTGCAGCGTGCCGCCGTGATAGAACCAGGTCAGGCCATGGGTCGCCGCCAGGCGATCCAAAAAGACGTTCGGCGTATCCGCGAACAGACGGCCGCTCACCGGGCCCGTGACCGCCCGGCTGATCTCCGTTCGGATACCGAAGCTGCGCCCAAAGGTTTCGATCACGGTGCGCAGAGATTCGCCCTGGGCGAAATAGGCATAGCTGCTGTTCGGCCAGGGCGGCGCAGCCGCATCGGCCGGCGCGAACCGGCCGCCCATCGTCAGGACAGCCAGGGCCACCACAAGGCAAGCGGCGGAACGGAGAAATCTCGGCATCGACGCCTCAGCGGAACATCATCTGAAATGGCATCTGCATGACCGGCTGGGACCCGGCCTTGCCAGCCATGCGCCGCCAGAAGGCCAGGCTGTTGACGAAGCTGGTCAGCAGGGCCTCGAAGACATGGGGCTGGATATCGGTGACAAACCGCCGATAGAGAAACAGCCGCCGCTCGCCTTCTTCGACGGTCAGGATTTCGCCCCCCTTGGACATGCGCGCGGTGGCGGCATCCAGAAGCCGCTCGAGTGCCTCGCGCCGCCCGACGCCGTCCTCCGGCAACTCGCCCGCCGGACTGCGCACGACGGCCGACGAGGCGCCCTCGGCGACGAAGGCGAGCTTGTAGCGCCCATCGAACACCAGAACATACGAACCGTCGGATCGCGCCGTCGGCGGTGTCAGTCCGTTCCTGGCCGCGAAGATCGAAAGAAGGCGCTCGATACTCATTGAATTCCTCTGTTCCAACGGGGCCCCGACGAAGGGGCGGTCCGAGGCGCGAAAAACCTCTTCCTGCGGTCTTGGTAACCACTGCCCGCAAATAGTTCGGTAAAAGTTTTTAGCTTGGCCTCAAGGACACTTCTTGCGATCATTTCACATCGGGAAAGGCTCGATGTTGAATGGAAAAGCAATTTGAAATCAAGGTGTTGTCCGGTGTCCAGGCCGGCGCGAAGGCGATTCTTCACGCTTCTCGCGTGGTCGTCGGCTCGGCGGACGACTGCGACATCGTGCTGGCGGCCGACGATGTCCTTGCCCATCACGCGGCCATCTCGCTGAGCGATTCGGGAGCGAAGATCACCGGCCTGGAGGGTGAGGTGTTCCGCGCCGACGGCACCCTGGTCTCGGGCGACGAGCCGCTGGCCCCGCACGAGCCCATCGGGCTGGGCGGCATGATGCTGGCCATCGGCGCCGTCGGCACCCCTTGGCCGCGCATCGATCTCTCGACCTTCGGCCGTCGCCCTGTCGCCGCCGAAGGCCCGACAAACGCCACGACGGCGAACACCACAACAGCGAACGCCACGACGGCGAATGACGGGCCGATGGCGCGCCCGTTGAGCGCGGCGGGCCAGCGGATGCCCGTGGCTGGACGTGAAAAGAGTGGCGGACTCATCCGGCTTGCGAGCGTGGGCCGGGTCGGTGACGGTCTCGGACGGACCACCCTTTATCCGTTGATCGCCCTGCTGGTGGTGGGTATCGGCTTCATCGGCTTCACATGGTTTGGCGAGCAATCGCCGGCCGAGGCCGCCGCCGGAACGCCGACCGAAACCGCCAGGGTCGCCGAAGCCCTGCGCAAGGTTGGGCTGGATGGAACCGTGGAAATCCGGCCATTGCGGGACGGAGCGGTTCTTTTGAACGGCTACGTGGAACTTTCCAGCCAGAAAAGGACACTCACCGAAGGAATAATCGTTCCCGGGGTGGAGATCTTTTCCCGGATCTGGGCGCAGGAGGAATTGGTGAAGGCCGCGCAGCAGCGACTTTCCGAATTGGCCCCCGGTCTTACCGTCACGCCGGTCGCCCCCGGCGTGATCGCGGTCGGCGGCTATCTGGCCACGCCCGAACGGCGCGGCCGCATCGTGTCGACCATCCGCGAGGATGTTCCCGGACTGCGCGAGGTGATCGACCGCATCGTCACCGTCAACGACGCGGCGCGGACCATCAAGTCGGCGGTCGCAGAGTCCAGCCTGAACGGAAAGGTGAGAGTCGAGGTCGCGGACGGCATGATCGTGGCCCGGGGCAGCGTCAACAACGAGGGCATGGCGGCCTGGAACGCCGTGGTGGCGTCCGTGCTACGCGACAACGGACAGACAATTCCTATCCGCGCCGAATTCGTGCCGGACCTCAGCGAACTGCCGTTCACCATTCGCGGCATCGTATCGGGCCCCATACGCTACGTGGTCACCGACAACGGGCGGCGCGTCGCCGAAGGCGGCCAGTTGGGTGGCGGCTTTTCGGTCGCGAGCGTGGGCGATGGTGAAGTCACCATCGTCGGCCAAGGCCAGAAATTCGTTCAACGCTTCAAGGAATAAGCCATGCTTGGTGAATTGCCCGCGATGATCCCGAACAGCGGCGCCGAGAAAACCGAGGACAGCGCACTTCTGGAGTTGGAAGCCCGCTTGCGCGACGACGTCACCGGCACGTTTCGGGCCGATCTGCTGGCGCGCCTGATCGAAAAGAGGACGGCGGTTCGTCGCCGTCTCGATGCCGGAGTGGCCCCCGAGGACTTTCGTCGCCTGAACCTGGTGCTCGACGCCTTCGACGCCGCCCACGGAATCGTCGAAAGCTATCGCGCCCCCGCGCCCCGCCGATGAACGGGCCAGAAACGCCCCTCTTCCAGTGCCAACCGCAGCCGAGGAACCATTCCGATGTCCATCACCTTCAGCCAGTTGAGCAATACATTGGGCACCACCGTGACGGCCAAGCAGCAGGAGCTTGAGACGTTTATCGGCTCCATGGACCCGACCGACACCTCGTCACTGATCAAGTTGCAGCAAATGCAGCAGGAATGGACCATGCTGATCCAGTTGCAAAGCACCCTGATCAAGGATATCGGCGATGCCTTGAAGGGCATCGTCCAGAAAGCGAGCTGACGTCCGGGTCGTGGGAATGCCGCCAGTGCCGACGCCCACAAGCGAAATCGTGCCTTTTCCCGTCTGGTCGGACTCGCCGCCCGCCGCCGGCGGGGTCGTCGGCCTGTACGCGCCGCACGCCGACATCGGCCGGCTTCCTGATTTCGGGGCGGTGGACGACCTCGCGGAAGGGCGGGGCAAGCCCGCTTCCGTGCGCTGGTCGCTGCTGCTGGGCGACCTGGTCCGGCTGGCCCGAACCCTGCCAGCCCCGACACACCCGAAAAGACGCCGCCGGCGCATCGGCGAGCCGCCTCTTCCGCCGGCACCGCAAGCACCGGCCACGAACCAGCTTGCCTGGATCCAACTGACGCGCGCCCACGTTCTTGGAGTGCTGTCCCGTCATTGCCATGTGGAGGCGGCGGTGGCCGGCGACGCACCGGCTGGAGACGCACCGGCTGGAGACGGGGCACCCGACGACGGGCTCGAGGCCAGATTGATGATCCTGCTGGCCGATCATCTGCTTGGGCAGCATGTCGACTGGCCGGGACGGCCGCTGTGGCAAGGCAATGGACTGGCGGACTATCTGTTCACCGACCCTCGCCCAATGGCCCACGCGTGCGGCCACGCACTGCTCGCCCGTCTCGGCGCCGGCAACCGCCGTTTCACCGCCATTCTGCCGATGCTGCGCGGGCTTGGGCTGACCGAACGCCTGTTGCCCATCGCCGAGGCCGGCGACCTGATCGCGCTGATCCCGCCGCCGCCGCTGCTGCGACCTCTTCCCGTGCCCCCGGCACCGGCGGTACGCTTCCTTCAAAAGCCGGGGATTCTGCCATGGATCGCCGCCGGCCTGCTCGCCCTCGCCGGCGTCCTGATCTGGCAGCACCTCCTGTGGCAGGGCGTTCTCGCGGACGTGGCCGCGCAACTGGCCAGCCTCGAATGATCCTGGCGCGCCGCCACACATCGTCGAACTGGCTCGCGCTGGGGGCAGTTCCGGCGGACGAGCTGGGAAATTCCCCCCTGTGGAGTCGCCGGGATGACCAGCCTCTGGTGGTGGGGCGGTGGGGCGACGCCAGCGTTCTGTATCCGGCGCCGACGCCGGCACCGGCTGCCCGCCGGCTGATCCAGGCAATCCGCCGCCGCCGGCCGCGAGGCATCGTGGCCGTATGCGACATGCAGGCGATCGAAGCGGGCCTTTCGCCACCATCCTCGGCGCTGGCCTCGGCACTGGCCGAGGCGCTGCCGGATCTGCCGGTCGGCATCATCCTGGTGGACCGTCGGCTTGGAACGATGCCGGCTGCTGTTGGCGGCGCCGGCGCCAGCCCCGAACTGGTTACCGCCTGGATCGAGGAAACGCTGGCGGCACAGACCGTGGCGCACATCGACGAACATGGACTTGCGCCGGATGGCGACCCCGCCGCCATTTTCAGGCCGGGTCAGGCCGCCGAGCACCGCGCCTCTTGGCTGGCGGCGATCGACAACGCCCTGGCCGCCCTGCCGACCGGCCGCTTCGCCGGATTGCATGTGGTCGGGCAATGCGATCACCCGGTTTCCGACACCCTGCCCGCGAGCCTGGCGAGCCTGGCCGCCGCCAACCCACCGCCCCGTCGCCACCCATGGCCCCCAGCCGTTGCGGCTCTCTGCCTGCTGATCCCCGCCGGACTTGCCATCGGCGCGTGGTGGAGCGTCGGAGACATTGCCCGCACGGCCCTTCGCCAAAAGACGATCATCGCCCAGGCCGCCTCCGCCGACGGCATCTCGCCACTGGCCATGGCAACGCTGGGCGATATGGTGGCGGGCATCCGGACAGGCCGTGGACGCATGGCGCTGGTCCCCTCGTCATGGCTGAACGGTCTGGAAAAGATTCATGCCGATCAGGTCCGGGCGGCCATCGGGCCGACCATGTTGCAACCGGTGCGAAAGCATCTGGAGGCCCGATACGAGGAACTGGCCGCGACCGTGGCGGAACTCGAAGGCGGAACCGACACCTCCCCCCAGACAAGCGTTGCCACCGCCGGGGAAATTTTGCGACGAGCAGCGGCGTTCGACCAGCAGGCCCGCCGGTTCCAGCTTCTGGCGGAAGGAAATGTGCACGATCAATGGCATCCGTTGCTGGCCGCCGCGGCCGGCACGGAAGCCGCGCCGGCCGCGGCATGGCTGGCCGACGAAGCCGGGGCGGCGCTCTTCATCCGCGCCTTGACCGAGTTCGGCTGGCAGCCGCCGAAAACGGAACCCCTGGTCCACCGGGTCGTTGCCGCCCTGGGGCAGGCGTCGACCACC
>DATGXU010000452.1:0-3398 GCA_035298685.1 Magnetospirillum sp.
GGGTGTATTTGTGCTGCTGGGCGCCCTGGTGCTGTTGCCCATGCTGGGCCGTCAACTGGGGTTGCCGCTCGATCCGTTCGACCATGTCATCCAGCCGGCGGTCAACGCCCTGCTGGAAGGGCTGGTGATGGTGTTCGGGGACTTCTGATGTTCCAAGAGGACGAGGAGGGGGCGGGCCGGGACGAGGGCGAGCGGCTGATGCTCGATCTCGACGGCTTCGAAGGGCCGTTGGACGTGCTGCTTGGCCTTGCCCGCGAGCAAAAGGTCGATCTTGCCCGCATCTCGATCCTGCGTCTGGCCGACCAGTACCTGGAATTCGTCCAGCGGGTACGCCAGCGCCACCTGGACCTTGCCGCCGAATATCTGGTGATGGCGGCATGGCTGGCCTATCTGAAATCGCGGCTGCTGCTGCCCGAGCCGGAACCCGATGCGGACGGCATGCCGACGGCGGCGGAAATGGCCGAAGTGCTGGCCTTCCGCCTGCGCCGGCTCGAGGCCATGCAGCGGGCCGGTACCGGCCTGGTCACCCGGCCGCAATTGGGCCGCGATTATTTCGCCCGCGGCGCCCCCGACGAGGTGCCGGTGGTGACGCGCTCCATCTTCGACGTGCAGCTTTTCGACCTGCTCAAGGCCTATGCCGACCACATCGTGCGCACCTCGGTCCGCACGCTGACCATCGAGGCGCCTGATCTCTATTCGGTCGAGGACGCACTGCGCCGGCTGGAAAACCTGCTGGGGCGCATGCCCGACTGGTCGGTGTTGTCGTCCTATCTGCCGCAATTCCAGGGTGATCCGCTGAAGATGAAGTCGGCTGTGGCCTCCACCTTCATCGCGGCGCTGGAGCTGGCCAAGCAGGGACGGCTGCAATTGCGCCAGGATGGTGGCCCCTACAGCCCCATCTATGTGAAATCGTTGGGAGGTGAGGGGAGTTGAGCGTCGATCTTGAATATCTGCGGGTGATCGAGGCCATCCTGTTCGCCACCGCCGAGCCGCTGGACGAGCGGACCCTGGCGGAACGCCTGCCCGCCCACGTGGATGTGGGCGCGGTGCTGGCGGAATTGCAGGCGCAATATGCCCCGCGCGGCGTCAATCTGGTCCGGCGCGAGGGCAAGTGGGCGTTCCGCACCGCCACCGATCTGGCCGGGCAACTGGTCATCGAGCAGACCCAGACCCGCCGGCTGTCGCGTGCCGCCATCGAGGTGCTGGCGATCATCGCCTACAACCAGCCCATCACCCGCGCTGAAATCGAGGAAGTGCGCGGGGTCGCGCTGTCCAAGGGCACGCTGGACCTGTTGTTCGAGGCCGGCTGGATTCGTCCGAAGGGGCGCCGCAGAACGCCCGGCCGGCCGCTGCAATGGGCCACCTCGGACGCCTTCCTCGACCATTTCGGCCTGGAAAGTCTGGATGACTTGCCCAACCTCAAGGAATTGAAGGCCGCCGGCCTGTTGGATACCCGTCCGGCCGCCGACGCCTATGGCAACCGCGCCGTCGAGGGCGACGCGCCGGTGGACACCCTGGAGGACGATTCCGAGCCCGAGATTGAACCCTTGGACGAGGAAACCCTGCTGGGATTGGCAGAGTAACGATGGCGCGATTGGGAATTTGTGGTCCCAGGCGGTTGCGGTGGTTTCTTTCTTCTGCGATGATCCGCCCCCGACCCAATCCATGCAATGCAAGGGCAGGAGTAACGCTCTATGGGTAGTTTCAGCATTTGGCACTGGCTGATCGTTCTGGTCATCGTGCTGTTGCTGTTCGGCGCCGGCAAGATCCCCAGCCTGATGGGTGACATGGCCAAGGGCGTCAAGGCATTCAAGAAGGGCCTGTCCGACGAAGACGACGCTTCGGCCAAGCCGGCGCAACAGATCGATTCCCAGGCCTCGGCCAAGGTTGCCGACAAGGATTCGGTCAAGCAGTGACGCCGCGCCTCGGCCGGGGAGTTTTCGCCTAGATGTTCGATATCGGCTGGGATGAAATGGCTTTGGTGGCCGTGGTGGCGCTGGTCGTCATCGGCCCCAAGGACCTGCCCGTCGTTCTGCGCCAGGTCGGCCGCTGGACCCGCAAGGCCCGCGAGCTGGCCGGCGAGTTCCAGCGCAGTGTCGACGACATGGTGCGCGAAAGCGAACTGGCCGATCTGAAGAGTCAGGTGGAAAAGGCCACCGACCCCAACGCGCTGCGGCGCGAGGTGGAAAAGACCGTCGATCCCACCGGCGACATCGCCCGTTCCCTGGAGCCCCCCGTGCTGCCGTCGGTCGATGAAAAGAAACTGGCCGACGAGGGGGCTGCCGTCTCGTCGGCGGATGCGCCGCTGCCCGAGCTTCCGGTGACCGCGCCGTTCGAGGCCCCGCGCAAGCCGCCCGAGCCCTAAGGACGTACCGCCGTTGAGCACGCCTCCCTCCGACAAGTCCATGCCGCTGCTCGAACATCTGATCGAGCTGCGCAGCAGGCTTTTGTGGTCGCTGCTGGCCTTCATCGTTGCCTTTGCCGCGTGTTTCTATTTTTCCTCGGAAATCTATTCGTTCCTGCTGGAACCCTATGCCAAGGTCGCCTTGGCCAAGGGCGGCATGCGCCGGCTGATCTACACCGCGCCGACCGAAGCCTTCTTCACCTATGTGAAGGTGTCGGCTTTCGCCGCCGCCGTGGTCTGTTTCCCGGTGTGGGCGGGGCAGCTGTGGGCGTTTGTCGCCCCCGGCCTTTATAAGCACGAAAAGCAGGCGTTCGCGCCGTTCCTGGTCGCCACTCCGGTGTTGTTCACCATGGGCGCGGCACTGGTCTATTACCTGGTGCTGCCCATGGTTTACACCTACCTGCTGGGGTTCGAGCGCCTGTTGCCGGGTGCCGACGAACTGCCGATCCAGCTTGAGGCCAAGGTCAGCGAATCGTTGTCGCTGATCATGACGCTGGTGTTTGCCTTTGGTTTGGCGTTCCAGATGCCGGTGCTGCTGACTTTGCTGGCGCGCGTCGGTCTGGTCACCGCCAAGGGGCTGGCGACCAAGCGTCGCTATGCCATCGTCGGCGTGTTCGTCTTCGCCGCCGTGGTGACGCCGCCCGACGTGGTCAGCCAGTGCGCGTTGGCGGTGCCCATGGTGCTGCTGTACGAGCTGTCCATCATTTCGGCCCGCATGGCCGAGAAGAAGCGCGCCAAGCAGCTTGGGGCCGCTGACACCGAAGACGAACCGGTGGCCGACGAAACCGACTTCAATTCCTGAACCTCCCGGCTTATAAGCCATTCCATCCCGTTGCCCGGAAGGCCCGTCATGCACGATCTCAAGTGGATTCGCGAAAACCCCGCCGCGTTCGATGCCGGCCTGGCCCGCAAGGGGCTTGAGCCCCGTTCGGCCGAGGTGGTGGCGCTGGACGCCGAGCGGCGCGCGGTCCAGACCCGTGTGCAGGAGATGCAG
>DATGXU010000453.1:0-3166 GCA_035298685.1 Magnetospirillum sp.
CCCGTGCCGCCGAGCGTTGGCAGGAGTTCGCCCTTGGCAACACATAAGGGCGAGTATCTGCGGCGCGATCCCGCCTATCCCGCCCTGAAGGACATCGTGATCGCGCTGACCGGGCTGGGCTATTGGTCGGACAAGGACGACATGCTGTCCGATCTGCTGGCGGCCTTGGTGGAACGCTGGGGGAAGAATGCCTCGGCTCTGTTGCAGCGGCTCCAACGCGAGGCGGGGCATGGCCCGGTCACGGAAGCGGCCATCGACGCGGTGACCGTCGGCGAGACCTCGTTCTTCCGCTATCAGGCGCAGTTCGACGCGCTGGAACGGGAAATCATCCCAGAGGTCATGGAACGCAACCGGGCGACCCGGTCGCTGTCGATCTGGAGCGCCGGCTGCAGCAACGGCGCCGAAGCCTATTCGGTGGCGATTTTGCTGCAGCGCCGCTTCGGCGCCATGCTGGCGGGCTGGCGGGTGGACATCGTGGGGTCCGACATCAGCGTCGGCGCCCTGGCCGCAGCCAGCATCGGCGAATATGGCGCGTGGAGCATTCGCGATCTGCCACCCAACCTGCTGCACGAATGCTTCGCCCCTCGCGGCCGGCAATGGTGGCTGAAGCCGCCCTATCGCCAGGGTGTGCGTTTCGTCCGCCACAATCTGGTGACTCAGCCGCCGCCGGGCGACCGCTTTGACGTGGTGCTGTGCCGGAACGTGCTGATGTATTTCACCCCGCCCATCCGCCGGCGCGTTCTGCTGTCGCTTCGGTCGGGAATGGCGGAAGGCGGCTGGCTGCTTGTCGGGCATGCGGAAACGGGCACCTGCGTCTCCGAGCTTTTTTCGACCGAGGTGCGTCCCGACTGCACCCTTTACCGTCGTAGGGAGGAGGCGCCTTGAGCACGCCCAATGATCTGATCGCCCAGGCCCTGGGCGGTGCCGGCCCGCTCCACCAGGCCATGCTGCGCGATCGCGCCCGTGAACTGGCGCAAGTGGCCGAGGCCCCAATCCCGGCCGCCGACGGCATGCCGGTGTTGGCCATGACCTCTGCCGGCGGCCGATGGTCGCTGCCCCTGGCGGCGGTGGCGCGCATCGAGCCGTTGGCCGCCTGCGTGTCCGTGCCGGGCCAGCCGGAAGCGGTTCTGGGGCTGGCCTTGCTGGCGGGGCGGCGCCGGCTGGTGGTGGACCCCGACGCTTTCATGCTGGCGAGTGCCAGGCGCTCGCCATCCCGCAAGGGTCACGCGGTGTTGCTGCGGCAATATCCGCTGGCGCTGGCGGTCGATCGTGCCGACGCCATCCAGCGGGTGGCCGATCCCCAGCCGGGGCGCCGCCTGCTGGCCGATGGCAGCAGGCTGATCGATGCCGACCGGCTGTGGCGCGATCTTTCTCAGGCGCAAGGGGCACGGCAATGAGGATGTCCATCGCGATGCGGCTGGCGGTGGGCTTTGGCGCGGTGATGGCGTTGTCGCTCGGGCTGTCGCTGTTCCAACTGTCCAATTTCCGCTCGGCCATCGACTTTTTGGAATCCGTCACCCAGCGGGACTTCCGCGCCTATCGGATGGTGGTGACCATCGCCCACGGCCGCGGCCAGTTGCGGGCGATGCGCGAACTGGCGGTCATCCAGGGCGGCCTTGGCGGCGAGACCGTCGAGCCCGTGACCTTGGCCGATTACCGTGCCGCGACCGACCAGGTTCTGGCGGCCATGAAGGAATTGTCGGCGCTGGCCCACGCCCGTGCCGCCGACGCCGACGTCGTCACCGAGCGCAGCGAGCGATGGAACGCCATGGCGATCAATTCCGACGAGATGGTGGTTCTCGAGCGGCAAATCGCCACCAAGGCGGAAGGCCTGTTCTCGTTGTTGCACCAGGGGCGTGCCGCCGACGCGGCGCGGGCGTTGTACTCGGTCTCCGTCGAGCATCAGGCACTGAACGTGCGTCAGGATGCCATCGAATCGTTGATCGCCGATCTGGCCGAGGCCGGCCGGGCCAACGTGCGGCAGACCTTGCGCGAAACCACCCGCACCGCTTTCGGCGCGATTGTGCTGATGCTGCTGGCCGCGGCCGGCGCGGGCATGCTGATCAGCGGGTCCATCGGCGGGGCGTTGCGCCGTTTCATGGGGTTCGTGCAGATGGTGGGCGTGGGCGACCTGACCCACACCCTGCCCGAGGAAGGAAGTGGCGAGTTGGCGCGCATGGGCGCCCATCTGAACGCCATGCGCAACGCCTTGCGGCAGGTGGCGACGCAGACGCGGGCGGCGGCGGAAAACGTCAACGCCGCCACCGCGCAGATCAGGGCCTCGGCGCAGCAGCAGGCGGCGGCCTCCACCGAACAATTGTCGGCCATCGAGGAAACCTCGGCCACCCTGACCGAGATCACCCAATCGGGCGCCCAGATCACCCGCCGGGCCCAGGATGTCGAACGCATCGCCCAGGCGGCCGTCCAACTGGCCGACCAGGGACAGCGGGCGGTGGTGTCCACCATGCAGGCCATGGACTCCATCCGCGAGCAGGCGGAAAGCGTGGCAAGCACCATCCTGCGCCTGTCGGAACGCACCCAGGCCATCAGCGAGATCATCCTGACGGTCACCACCATCGCCGAACGCTCGCATCTGCTGGCACTGAACGCTTCCATCGAGGCGGCGGCGGCGGGCGAGCACGGCCGCACCTTTTCCGTGGTGGCGGGCGAAATCAAGCGGCTGGCCGACCAAGCGCGCGAGGCTACCTTGCGCGTGCGCGAAAACCTGGGGCAGATCCAGCAAGGCATCACCGATTCGGTGATGCTGGCCGAAGAGGCGGCGAAGCGTGTGGAAGCGGGGCGCACCCAAACCCAATCCAGCGACCGCATCATCCGCGACATGGCGGGCGCCATCCAGGAAAGCGTCCGCGCGTTCCAGCAGATCGTCGCCGCCACCAACCAGCATCAGATCGGGCTCGAGCAGGTCATGCAAGCCCTGGCCGCCGTACGTCAGGCCGCCAGCCAGACGTCGACGACCACGCGGGAACTGGAAGGCGCGGCCGGCAACCTGAACGGCCTGTCCGAGAGTTTGGTGGATGCGGTCAGGAACTACCGGCTATGACAGACCCGCTGCGCGCCCGGCTGCTGGCCGTCTACACCGACGAACACCGCGACCATCTGGAAGGACTGCGCACCGCCCTTTCGCAAGGGGCCGGCGCCGATTTCG
>DATGXU010000454.1:0-17670 GCA_035298685.1 Magnetospirillum sp.
CAGATACTGATCCCAATGGGTCGCCGCCACGAAGCTGAACCCGCCGACAAGGTTGCCGCCGCTGGTGCTGGCGGTCGCGGTGTAATCGCTGCGAACCGTTTCGCCGTAAGTGGGCAGATAGATGCTGATGCCGCTGGCGGCACCGTCGGTTCCCGACTGGGAAAGAACCGCGTTGTCGATGGCGGCGACGACGCGGGTGGCCAGCGTCTTCAGCGTCGCATTGCTGACGCGCAGGGCGACCCCCTTCATGAAATCGCCCAAATCGGCGAAATCGCAGCTTTCATCGCTGGGCATCGGGCGGGCGGAGGTGGCGGCGTTGCGCATGCCGGTCCAATCCGCGGCCGTGATGCCGGCCCCCAGGCTGGTGTTGACGAAGTTGCGGATGGCGGTCTGCAGCGCGGCCATCTTTTGGGTGGTGATGGCTGACAGCGTGATGTCCTGTTGGCCTGCGTAATACTGGCCGTAGCTGCTGACGATGTTGTTGCCCAGCGAGATCGCCGAAGAATTGGGGTTGGACTTCAGCGACGCAAGAATGGCGTTGTAGTCCCAGCCTTCGCCCGGTTCCAGTTCCTCGGAACCAACGAACACGTCGCATTGCGACGCCAGCTGCGCCTGGATTTCCGCCATCCCCATCAGGCAGGCGTCGAAGCCGACCAGACCGAAATGCGACACGGTGGACGCGGCGATGGCGTTGCGGATTTCGGCGATGGTCAGGTTGTCGTTGTTGTTGGTGTCGTCCCAGGCGGCGCCGTCGATGCCGCCGCCATGATCCCAGATCACCAGGCCGTAATTGTTGGCCGGATTGTTGGCGGCGGCCCAGTTGATGAAGCTGGTCAGCGTGGACGGCGCGCCCATGTTCAGTTCGGAGGTGCCGCTGCTCACGTTGGTCAGGCTGGACACCAAGGTGCCGCTGTTGGCGCTGTCATAGCCGATGACGCCATGCTTGGTGTTGGTCCAGTTGCCGTTGGTGGCGTCGTAGCCGGTGCAACGATCGACCTCGACCACCACCTTCACCCTGGTGCCGTTGAGGTTGATGCTTTCCATCTCGTTGAGGTCGGCCAACGCCTCGGCTTCCAGATTGTTGTCGCCGTCCACGTAGACCATCAGCGTCCAGGTGTTGGCCGCGTTGGTGGCGTTGGTCTTGAAGTTGAGCGTGGTGGTGCTGGTGATGCCGGCGAAATTGTTGCCGGTCGTGTCCTTGATGACGCCGGCCGCCATGGTGACGGAATAATCGGTGTTGGCGATCAGCGCGGTGGTCGGACGGATGGTGACCGTCTGGCCCGACACGGTGACCTGGCTGGTGTCGGTCACGGCGATGGTTCGGGTCTGGCCGCCGCCGGTCAGCACGATGTTGCCGCTGCCGGCCTTCACCAGTTCGTTGAACGACAGGGTGATGCTGGGCGTCGTCCGCACACCGGTGAGGTTGTCGGTCGGGGTGGTGGCCATCAACAGCGGCGCCACCGTATCGGTGACCTGGGTCACCCGCAGGGCATAGTTGCCGATGCCCGAGGTGTCGCTGCCAACGGCGACGTAGTAGGTTCCGCTTTGGGCCACCGAGAACTTGGAGGTGGCGGTGCTGCCGCTGCCCGAGGCGGATGCGCTGTCCGGCACCGCAAGGCCGTTGGCGGTGAAAACCCCAAGGATCTTGGGCGCGGCCAGCGTGCTGCCCACATTCGACACCGAATAGGTGCGCCCGGCTACCAGCGAAACCTTGATCCAGTCCTTGTCGCTGGCGGCATAGATGTTGCCCTGATAGGTCCCGCCGACGGCAACCGTTGCCGTGGTGGTGGTGTTGTCGGGCACGTCAGCCGACACCGTCGGGGTCGTGGTTGTGGTGCCGCTCAGCGAAAGGGTGTAGGTGCCGGTTTCGTAGTAATATCCGCCGACACCGATGTAGTAGACGCCGGAGGTCGTGGGCTTGAAGGTCACGCGCGAATCCAGCGTGTCGCCGTAGTCGTCGTTCGCGGTGCCGGGAGTGATGTCGCCATTGGCATTGTAAATGCCGATGATGCTGGGGTCGGAAAGGGTGCCGCCGCTGCCATCCACGCCGCGCAGATTGAAGGTGTAGGTGGTGCCCGCCCTCAGGGTAACCTTGAACCAATCTTCGTCGGTGGGCGTGTCGATCGCGCTGGTGACACGACCGCCAACCGCAAGCGTCCCGGTGGTGTCGATGGTGTCATCGATGTCCACGGCCCTGGCAGCGCGTGCGAGCACGGTGTCAGCCGACAGGTTCGTTCCACCGGTACGCCAACGTCTGATCATGATGTCCCCCAATCTTGAATCCGTCCCCTGTCGAAATTTCCGCATCAGCGGCGGACAAACGGCGACAGGCCTACCTATCACGGTGAAGGTACGCAATTTCGGGTGGGAAGAGTCAACATTCTTCGCTGTACCGGACAGGAACCTGTCCGGTTTTTACCCTATTTGTTGCCATGCATTGATCTTGCGGGGCCACGGGTAGATCGCACTTGACGGCCGCCCCTGGCTTTCCAGCCCCAATTTTCGGCTGAACGGGGCCTGCAGGACAAGGAAAAGGGGCGGTTGTGCAACCGCCCCTTGGCAAGAAATAATCGCTGCAACCCTGAGGCGGCAGAAGTCTTCAGCTGTGCTGGGCGACGAACTTTTCCAGCCAGTGGATATCGTAGTCGCCGTTGCAGAAATCGGCGTCGCTGACCAGACGGTTGTGCAGCGGCAGGGTGGTCTTGACCCCGTCGATGACGTATTCGCCCAGGGCCCGGCGCAGGCGCATCAGCGCCTCGGCGCGGGTGTTGCCCGAAACGATCAGCTTGGCGATCATGCTGTCGTAGTGCGGGGGGATGCGGTAGCCGGCATACAGGCCGGAATCCACGCGCACGCCCAGTCCGCCGGGGGCATGATACCCCTGGATGCGGCCGGGCGAGGGGGCGAAGGTCACCGGGTCTTCCGCGTTGACGCGGCACTCGATGGCATGGCCCTGGAACACCACGTCCTGTTGTTCATAGCCCAGCGGCGCGCCGGCGGCGATGCGGATCTGCTCGCGCACCAGGTCGATGCCGGTGATGGCTTCCGTCACCGGATGTTCCACCTGCAGGCGGGTGTTCATCTCGATGAAGTAGAACTGGCCGTTCTCGAACAGGTATTCGATGGTGCCGGCGTTGCGATAGCCCAGCTTGGCGATGGCCGAGCGGGTGGTTTCGCCGATCTGCTGGCGCTGCGCCGGGGACAGGATGGGCGAGGGGGCCTCTTCCAGCACCTTCTGGTGGCGGCGCTGCAGCGAACAGTCACGCTCGCCCAGATGCACCACGGCGCCGTAATTGTCGGCCAGAACCTGCATTTCGATATGCCGAGGCTGGCCCAGGTACTTTTCCATATAAACGTCGGGATTGCCGAACGCCGCCTTGGCCTCGTTGCGGGCCAAGCGGAACGCCTCGCGCAGTTCCTCGGGCGAGCGGGCCACTTTCATGCCCTTGCCGCCGCCGCCGGCGGTCGCCTTGATCAGCACCGGATAGCCGATGGTCTCGGCGCAATCCAGCGCCGCCTGCTCGGTGTCCAGCGCGCCTTCCGAGCCGGGGACGCACGGGATGCCGGCCGACTTCGCCGCCTGCTTGGCGGTGATCTTGTCGCCCATCATGCGGATGTGGTCGGGGCTGGGGCCGATGAAGGTGAACCCATGCTCCTCGACCATCGCGGCGAAATCCGCGTTCTCCGACAGGAAGCCGTATCCGGGATGGATGGCGTCCGCCCCGGTGATGGTGGCCGCCGACAGGATCGCCGCCTTGTTCAGGTAGGAATCCTTGGCGGACGGCGGGCCGATGCACACCGCTTCGTCGGCAAGACGCACGTGCATGGCGTCGTTGTCGGCGGTGGAATGCACGGCCACCGTGCGGATGCCCATCTCGCGGCAGGCGCGATGGATGCGCAGAGCGATTTCGCCGCGATTGGCGATCAGGACCTTCTCGAACATTCGAGTCCTTACTCGATGATGGCGAGCGGCTCGCCGAATTCGACGGGCTGGCCGTCGGTGACGATGAGGCGGACAACCTTGCCGCCGCGCGGGGCGCGGATCGGGTTGAAGGTCTTCATGGCCTCGATCAGCATGATGGTCTGGCCTTCGGACACGGTCTGGCCGACCTCGACGAACTTGGCGGCGCCGGGCTCGGGTGCCAGATAGGCGACGCCGACCATGGGCGAGGTGACCGCGCCGGGGTGGCTGGCGTCATCGCTGGCCGCCGGCTGGGCGACCGGAGCGGCGATCGCGGCCGGGGCGGCGGCCGGAATGGCGTGGTGCACCGCCATGGGCACGCCCTGGCGGGCGACGCGGATGCGGACGGAACCGGTATCGTATTCGATCTCGGTCAGGTTGGTTTCGTCGAGCAGATGCGCGAGCGAGCGCACGAGTTCGGAATCGATGGATTTGGTGGCCATGTGCCTCTTCAACTTCCCCTGATCAGGCGCGCCAGCGCATCGAGCGCCAGGATGTAGCCGTGGCTTCCAAAGCCGCAGATCATCCCCTTGGCCGCCTTGGACACGAAGGAATGGTGGCGGAATTCTTCCCGCTGGTGGATGTTGGACAAGTGCACTTCGACGCTAAGAACCTCGGCGGACAACAGCGCGTCGAGGATGGCGACCGAAGTGTGGGTGTAGGCTCCGGCATTGATGACGATGCCGGCGACCCGCCCCCGTGCCCCCTGAATCCAATCCACCAGGTCGCCCTCGTGGTTGGATTGGCGGAAGTCCACGTCCAGGCCGGCCTTGCTTGCGTGCGCGATGCACGCCGCCTCGATATCGGCAAGCGTCTCGTGGCCGTACACCTCGGGCTGGCGCTTGCCAAGCATGTTGAGGTTCGGGCCGTTGACGATCAGGACAATGGGGTTCGCCATGGGAGAACCTTATACGGTGGCGTCAGGTTTGGCGCAACGGGAACCTGAGAGCTGCGAAATATTGTTTCGCCTGAATGCGCTGCGTGGACTTACAACCTGAGATATGTTACATGCATTTTTATGCCAGATAAAGATGTGCTTGGGAGGGTGATATGCTGTTCGCAACCCCGATTTTCCTAGGGAATTTTGATTCAGTTCGTATTGCTGAGACCGATTTCCCGCAGTTGCGGCGACGATTGCATTCGGCACTTCTTTATGGTCGTGGTGTCGTTGTCAATGCCGCTTCGTTGCTAGATAACGCATATGCCGTTGATCTCTTCGATAGTGACAGGTTCCGGCGCCATTTTAATTTCTGCGCGGCTCTGCATGAATGCCGACCGTTGCTGCGAATACGTGGGATTAAGGAGCTGTCGTTCTCCGCCCGGTACGACAATCTTCCCGATAATTTTTCATTTTCTTCGCTAGGCGGGAAAACCAAAGCTGATGTGCGAAAAAGTGGGAAAGATTTGCAGATAAGGGGGCGTCTTGAGAGGTTGGATCGGCTTCTGGAGGTTGATGGGGTCTTTTTGGAGGGCCTGCCTGATGACGCGGGCGGCAGGCGGGATATGGCTGGTTTCGTTGCCAAAACACTGCGTAGTCACCTTGAACAAGGAAGATGTATCAACGTGAATGTGGGGGGAGAGTGCCAAAGGTTAACTCCGCAGCACTTGCTAGATGAAGGCTTGGGTGAATTTAAGAGTCGGTCGGAAGCGTATGCCAAGGTGAAATGCATTTTGGCAAAGTGGGCGCCTGCTGAAATGTCACGGGTGGACATTGCCAAGCTTGAGAAAAATATAAAGGAGGCCTACATCGATCCAGCATACCATGGTCTATTTGTCGTCAAGGGTGAGGCTATCCTGGATGGAGAATTCAATTGGTTAAGTGATACTGCGGAAGTAATGCTGGTGGCTGAAAATAGAGTTCAGCGTTACTTGCGAGGTGGACTGCAGAGGTTGCGCCGTGATTATCCGTCTTTGGCGAGAATGTTGCCGCATGTTCCCTGGTTGTTAAGCCGGACGATATTCATTGGGAAATTTCTGTCGGGGGCGGCTGCGCAGGATCTTTTGTTGCCGATGGCTTTGGGTGAAATTGTGAAGAACCGTGGGAAATTGGTTTGGGCACGCGGGTGGGTATACGCTTATGATCAGTTGCAACGAAAATTGGGGGTTCAATCGTTCTGTGAATATGCTCCAGTGGAGGTTCGTCGGTTTGAAAATAATAATGCAAGGAGCGGGGTTGAGCGGATAGCAAGGCTGGTGATGCTGCCTGTTATTGCGAAAGATGTCTGTGAGGTTGTTGATTTGTATGGTAATTTTATTAATCAGGCGGTGCCTAAAGAGGAGGATTTTATGGAGAGTTTTTCATTTGAAGTGTTGCCAAAGGTTGAGGGCAATGAGCATGAAAATTCAGAGGTGATCGAAGAGTACGCTAACCCGTGGTTTCGCGTAGTGCGGAAAGGTCAGCAGCATTGGGTGGATGAACCTAATGCTAAAAGCGGCGCCGTTGTTGTTGCGGTGCTAAACGACGGCTCTCTGGTTTTTGTAGAATTGTTTCGGCATGCTCAAGGTCTGATTTGCAAGGAATTGCCCCGAGGATATGGCAAACCGGGCGAAGACTCTATTGATTGCGCTTTGCGTGAACTTGAGGAAGAGACCGGGATCAAAGCTGCGCGAGAGGATTGCTGCGTGATTGGGCGAGTTCAGCCCAACAGTGCCGTCTTGTCTAGCTCTGTGGACGTCGTCATGGTTCAGGCTAGGCAAGGCGTGGAAAATAGCCGGGCCGGTGAAGAGGTGCAGATGGTGGTTGCTCTGACGTCGGCGCAGTTCGCGGCCGAAATGGTTTCCGGGGTTGTCTGCGACGGATTCAGCATGGCAGCCTATGCGCTCATGGTTGCTGGTGGGCACTTTCAGAATTGATCTGTTGTGGGGAATGCTGTCCGAGCCCCGTTGCATCCGCTTTCCCGCCGCCCCATACTGCCGCGTATCCATTTCATCCATCTTCCATGCGGTTTTGCCTACATGAATGTTGTCATCAATGGCGAGGAGCGGGCGTTTCCCGCGCCCATGAGCGTCGAGGCCGTCCTGTTGCAGCTGGGCGTCGATCCGCGCAAGGTGGCCGTCGAACGCAATCTGGAGATCGTTCCGAAGTCCGCTTATGGCGATATCCTGGTGGGCGAGGGTGATCGTTTGGAAGTGGTGCACTTCATCGGCGGCGGTTCTGGAGGCCAATTTATGGAAGATGATTTCTTCGAGGTGGCGGGGCGCAAGTTCCGTTCGCGGCTGTTGGTCGGCACCGGCAAGTACAAAGATTTCGAGGAGACCGCGCGCGCCATCGAGGCGTCGGGCGCCGAGATCGTCACCGTGGCGGTGCGCCGCGTCAACCTGACCGACCCCAGTCAGCCCATGCTGGTGGATTACGTCAGCCCGAAAAAATACACGTTCCTGCCCAATACCGCCGGCTGCTACACCGCCGACGACGCGGTGCGCACCCTGCGCCTGGCGCGCGAGGCGGGTGGTTGGGATCTGGTGAAGCTCGAGGTGCTGGGCGACCAGAAGACCCTGTATCCCAACATGCCCGAGACGGTGAAGGCCGCCGAGGCGCTGATCAAGGACGGCTTCAAGGTCATGGTCTACTGTTCCGACGACCCCATCCAGGCCAAGGCGCTGGAGCAGATGGGCTGCGTCGCCATCATGCCGCTGGGGTCGCTGATCGGTTCCGGCCTGGGCATCGTCAATCCCATCAACGTGCGCCTGATCAAGGAGAGCGTGGCCGTGCCCGTGCTGGTGGACGCCGGTGTGGGCACCGCCTCGGACGCGGCGGTGGCCATGGAACTGGGCTGCGACGGCGTGCTGATGAACACCGCCATCGCCCAGGCCAAGGATCCCATCAAGATGGCCCGCGCCATGAAGCTGGCCATCGAGGCGGGGCGGTTGGCCTATCAGGCCGGCCGCATGCCGAAGAAGCTGTATGCGGACCCCAGCTCGCCGCTGGCCGGGCTGATCTGAAGGGGCGCGAATTTCGCGCCCTGCCTATGGTGCGGGCTGACTGGAAGCCCGCACTATACATAGAGGCGATCACCCCCGGAAAAAGCTCGTCCGATAGTGGGAAAAATCGACCTAACCCGTTGATGAACCACGAGTTAGCGGGGGTGGTTGAAAAAAAGTTCGACGGCTCGCAGAATTTTCTCTTTTCATCCTCCGAAAACGGCGTATATAGCGGCTTCAGACGAGACGTACAGCGCACGTGCCTCTGGCCCTTATGCGGTTTAAGCAACGACGTCCAAGGCGTCTTCTGGGTGCAAGCGGGGTGAAAGCCCCCGGTGCTTGGAGGAACTGGCTATGAACGTGGTGGCTCGGCACATGCTGTCGATGGACTCCCATCCTTTGTTTTCTAAAGGTTTCCGCCCCCGGCAGGCCTGGGCCTTGCTGTGGAGCGACGTCCGAAGTACCTCCCGGCGGATCTGACAACTTCCCGAATTGTTGTCGCGTGACGGCTCCTGTCGCCCTTGGGCGGCAGGTCTGGTGCATGATTATTGTCTCGGGCCTGGGTCCGAGCTGCTGGAGGACTATTCGCGATGACCGCGAAGATCGCTCGTTTCCTTGAGGAAGTTCGCCCCGTCACCCCCTGCGTCGTCGTCGATCTGGACGTGGTTCGCGAAAACTATCTGGGCCTGCGCCGCTGGCTGCCGGTTGCCCAGGTCTATTACGCGGTCAAGGCCAATCCGGCGCCCGAGATCGTCCGCATGCTGGTTGATCTGGGCTCGTCCTTCGACGTCGCCTCGCGTGGCGAAATCGATCTTTGCCTGGCCAATGGCGCCCGCGCCGAAAAGATTTCCTTCGGCAACACCATCAAGAAGCAGTCGGACATCGCCTACGCCTACGAAAAGGGCGTGCGACTGTATGCCTTCGATTCCATCGGCGAACTGGAGAAGCTGGCCGTCGCCGCGCCTGGTTCCAAGGTGTTCTGCCGCATTCTGATGACCTGCGATGGCGCCGAATGGCCGCTGTCGCGCAAGTTCGGCTGCGAGATCGAGATGGCCAAGGACCTGCTGGTCAAGGCCCGCGAACTGGGGCTGGACCCCTATGGCGTGTCGTTCCACGTCGGCAGCCAGCAGACCGATCTGCGCCAGTGGGACATCGCCGTGGGCAAGGCCGCCATGCTGTTCACCGCCCTGGACGAAGCCGGCATCGAGCTGCGCATGGTCAACCTGGGCGGCGGCTTCCCGGCCCAGTACCGCAGCAACATTCCCGCCGTCGAGCAGTATGCCGACGCGGTGATGACCGCCATGACCAACCATTTCGGCAACGCCCTGCCGGCCATGATCATCGAGCCCGGCCGCTCGCTGGTCGGCGACGCCGGCATTCTGGAGACCGAGGTGGTCCTGATCTCGCAGAAGGGCTACGACGACGACACCCGCTGGGTCTATCTGGACGTGGGCAAGTTCGGCGGCTTGGCCGAGACCATGGACGAGGCCATCAAGTACCGCATTCAGACCCCGCATGACGGGGACAGCACCGCGCCGGTGGTGCTGGCCGGCCCCACCTGCGACTCGGCCGACATTCTTTACGAAAAGGCCGGCTATGAGATGCCGGTCAGCCTGAAGGTGGGCGACAAGGTTCGCATCCTGTCCACCGGGGCCTACACCACTTCCTACTCGGCGGTAAACTTCAACGGCTTCGCGCCCTTGAAGGCCTATTTCATCTGAAGCGTGGCCTCTGGCGGGCCGATGGTCCGCCAGGGAACCGGCCGAGCCTATGAAGGGGATGCGGAGAATATCCGCATCCCCTTCGCTTTTACGCCCCCTCGATCCCGTTGTTCTCGCCGCGCCCGGCGGCACTATCGTCTCGGCAAATCCTGCCGGTTGGGGATGCCGTTACGGCCTTGGCGGCACCTATTGCCGCCCGTGACTTTCGCTAACGCCTTGATTTTTCTTCGTATTCTCTCTGGCACGCCGCCTGCATCTCCGATCTTCGGGATATTTTGCGTTCGGTGGCCCAGGGAGGCACGCTATGTTGTGGGGCGCGTTCAACAACGCCAGTACGGCGATGCAGGTGTTCACGACGGACCTGGGGTCCATCAGTCAGAACATCGCCAACGTCAACACCACCGGCTACAAGCGCCAGGAAATGATGTTCTCGACGATGATGTCGGAAGGTCATGCGGCGCCGAACACCTATCTGGGCGGCCTGAACATCTTCGGGGTCCAGGCGACGCAGCGCAATCTGATCGACGCGCAGGGCACCATCACGCCGTCGACGACCTGGAGCGACCTGGCCATCAACGGCAAGGGCTTTTTCATGGTGGGAACGCCGACGCCGGGAGCTGCGGCCAGCACCACCGGAGCCGGTGCCAGTTCGAGCAACGTGCCCACCACCATCGACACCGAAAATCCCCAGTCGGTCATGTACACCCGCGACGGTGCCTGGCACCGCGCCTATGGCCCCGATACCGACACGACGCTGGCGCGGTCTTACTTCCTGAACGGCCAGGGCGGTTATCTGCTGGGGTGGATGGCTGACAATACCGGGGCCATTCCCAAGGATGCGCCGCTTCAACCGGTCTACACGCTGGCGCCGAAGCCGATCGCCAACAACGGCACCGCTGCGGTGGATCCCACCAGCACGCTGACGCCCTCCACCGTCACCATGCCGGGCCGGCAAACCACCGAAGCCACCATTCTTGCCAACCTGCCGAGCGATTCGAAAATTGGCGGCCGGCAGACCACGCTTAAGGTTGACGACGGCAAGACGCCGCCCGGCCAGCAGACGGTAACCCTGGACTGGGACCGTACCGGCGCCAATACCTATCGGGTGACGGCCAGCACGCAGCACGCCAGCTTGTCCACCAGCAGTTGGGATGTCACCGTGTCGGATACGGGCGAGGTCATTTCGCCCACCGCTGCCCAGAATGTGGATTTCACCTGGGACGCAGCCGCCGGCGGCACCACGACCTCCCGCAGCCTCAGCCTGCTGTCGCCGCCGCCGCGTGGCGTCACGCAGACCATCACGATGAATGTCTACGACAACAATTTCACCGGCCACGAGGTTGATCTGCGCTTCGAGCGGATTGGTACCAACAAATGGTATATGTTTACCGACCCCGGTGAGGATGCGACGGCGGGCAGCGAGCCCGATCCGATCATGGTGCAGTTCGACGACAACGGAAAAATCGTCACGCCGGCCGGGGGCGCCGTGGATTTCGGCTTCAAGTGGGACGCCCAGCCGGCCTCCGGCACCAAGGCCGCGGTTCCCGCCGGCTCCGGCACGGTGTCGGTCGATCTGACCGGGCTCTCGCAGTACAACAGTTCCGACCTTTATATCCGTAACGTGTCGACTGACGGCTATGGCCGGGGAACGCTGTTGCAGACGGCGTTTTCCGATACCGGCGAGTTGAACGGGTACTACGACAACGGCCAAAGCCGGACGCTGTTCAAGGTGCCGGTGGCGACCTTCGTTTCGGAAAACGCGCTTGAACCGGTGTCGGGCACCATGTTTCGCCGCAGCGAATCGGCGGGCGCCCTGACCGTGTCGGCGGTCGAGGACGTGCCGGGCGGTGGCGCCATGGTCACCTCGTCGCTGGAGGGCTCGACCGTGGACATCGAAGACGAGTTCACCCGGATGATCATGACCCAGAAGGCCTATTCCACCAACGCCCAGGTCTTCAAGACCGCCGACGAGATGACCACCACGGCCCGCGACCTCAAGGGCTGATCGCCGCTGGGGTAAGTGGCCATGAAAAAAGCCCCGTCCATATGGGCGGGGCTTTCAACGTGTTCGGCAGCTCGGCAGAGGTTCCAGCCGTCAGGACAGTGCCGCCGCAAGCGCCGGTTCGGCCACTTTGGTGGTCGATTCCACAATCGCTTCACCCAGGTACTGGTCGACCACCTCGTTCAGCGGGTCCAGATGCGATCCGAAGAAGTGGTTGGCGCCTTCCACCTGGCGGTACTTGACGCGGATGTTCTTCTGCGCGCCCAGTTTGGTCGCCAGCTTGGCCACCGACGCTTCCGGAACCACTTCGTCGGACGTGCCGTGCACGATCAGGCCCGAGGATGGGCAGGGGGCCAGGAAGGTGAAGTCATAGGCGTTGGCCGGTGGCGCCACCGAGACGAAGCCGTCGATCTCCGGGCGGCGCATCAGCAATTGCATGCCGATCCAGGCGCCGAACGAGAATCCGGCGACCCAGCATGCCTGGGCGTTGGGATTGTAGGTCTGCATCCAGTCCAGCGCGGCAGCGGCATCCGCCAATTCGCCCTGGCCGTTGTCGAACTTGCCCTGGCTGCGCCCGACGCCGCGAAAATTGAACCGCAACGTGGAAAAGCCCTTGCGCACGAACGAGTGGTACAGGGTGTAGACCACCTTGTTGTTCATGGTGCCGCCGTGCTGCGGGTGCGGGTGCAGCAACAGGGCGACGGGGGCGTTGGACAGCTTGGAATGGTGATAGCGGCCTTCGAGACGGCCGTCTGGTCCGTTGAAAATCACCTCGGGCATCAGAATCCCCTACCTTTGAGCATCTTCTTGCCCGCAGCCACGAGACAGAACCCGAGTCGCGGCGTCGGGGAATAAAGTGCGGCGCTTGTTGATTGTTCCCGGACATACTTGACCGGCTTTGTCGGGCATCCTATATTCACTTTCGACGCGGGCGCCCCCTGATGGGAAATCCCCCCTCACCAGGGGTGCTCAATCGAATGGATAGATTAGCATATTGCCGACCATGGTTTTCAAGAGTCTTCAAGAAGATATCGCGTCGATCCGCCAGCGCGACCCTGCCGCACACTCCACCCTTGAGGTGATATTGTGCTATCCGGGGCTGCACGCCCTGATCTTTTACCGGCTGGCGCATTGGTGCTGGTGCAACGGGTTGCGGGTGCTCGGGCGGTTCATTTCGCATGTGGCGAAGATCTTCACCGGCATCGAGATCCATCCGGGCGCTTCGATCGGCCGGCGGTTCTTTATTGACCACGGCACCGGGGTGGTGATCGGCGAGACCGCGATCATCGGCGACGACGTCACCCTTTATCATGGGGTTACCTTGGGCGGCACCTCGCTGCACAAGGGCAAGCGCCACCCGACCCTGGAAGACGGGGTGATCGTCGGCTCCGGTGCCCAGGTGCTGGGGCCGATCACGGTGGCCAAGGGCGCGCGCGTCGGCGCCAACGCCGTGGTGCTGACCGACGTTCCGCCGGGCGTGACCATGGTGGGCATTCCCGCCCGCATGGTGATGCGCAAGCCCAAGCCGGACGAGGCCGAGTTCTGCGCCTACGGTCTGGCCGACGACAACATGCCCGACCCGGTGGCGCGCGCCATCGACTCGTTGCGCGGGCAGGTGACGGCCCTGTTGCAGCGGGTGGCGGAACTGGAGGCCGAGCGCGATGGCGCCGGTCAGCCGCGCGCCAAGGTGGTTGTGCTCGAAGATGGCTTGGCGCCGCCGGATGGCGACGGCGATCTACCACGTGCCGCCTCGGGCGCCGGCCAGGATTAACGACGAACGGGGCGATAAGGTCCCGCCAGAACCGGGAGAGCAGACGTGAAACTGAGCACCAAGGGTCGATACGCCGTTATGGCGATGGTGGACTTGTCCAGCCATTCCCAGGGCAGCCCGGTGGCGCTGGCGGATATCGCCGAGCGCCAGGAAATTTCGCTGTCCTATCTCGAGCAATTGTTCGGCAAGCTGCGCAAGGGCGGGCTGGTGAAAAGCGTGCGCGGTCCCGGCGGCGGCTATTTGCTGTCGCGCCCGGCCGCCCAGATGCGCATTTCCGACATCATCCTGGCGGTGGACGAGCCCATCCAGACCACCCGCTGCTCGCCCGGCACTCCGGCCGGTTGTCACAACAACAAGGGCCGCTGTCTGACCCATGATCTGTGGGAAGAACTGGGCAACCAGATCTACCTGTACCTGTCGTCGGTGTCCCTGGCCGACGTCTGCGAGCGCCGCATCCTTGGCAGCTCGGGCGTCTTCCAGGGCAGCGCCACGGTCGCCGCCCAGTAAGCCGAAAGTTCTTTTTCAGGAGTTCGACGTCCGTGTCCCGGTTGGCCTACCTCGACTACAATGCCGGAGCGCCCGCGCGCACCGAGGTGGTCGCGGCCATGGCCGAGGTGCTGGCCGAGCCGGGCAACCCGTCTTCCGTCCATGCCGCCGGCCGCCGTGCCCGCGCCCGTCTGGAAGCCGCCCGCGTCGCCATCGCCGAAATGGTGGGGGCGGTGCCGGCGGGCGTGGTGTTCACCTCGGGCGGTACTGAAGCCAACAATCTGGTCCTGCGGGGCTGCGGCCGTGCCCGTTTGATGGTGTCGGCGGTGGAACATGCCTCCGTCCGCGAGGTGCCGGGGGTCGAAATCGTTCCTGTGGACGGCGACGGCGTGGTGGATCTGGCCGCCCTCGAGCGGATGCTGGCGGCGGACCAGGCTCCGGCGCTGGTGTCGCTGATGCTGGCGAATAACGAGACTGGAGTGATCCAGCCGGTGGCCGAGGCCGCCCGGCTGGCCCATGCCCATGGTGCGCTGATCCACTGCGACGCCGCCCAGGGGCCGGGACGACAGGGCGTGGCATTGTCGGGACGACATGGCGTGGCATTGTCGGTGTCGTTGTCGCACCTCGATGTCGACTTTCTGACATTGAGCGCCCACAAACTGGGCGGTCCGGCCGGAATCGGCGCCCTGGTGGCGGCAAATCCCGATTTTTCGCTGGCACCAATCTTGCTGGGTGGAGGACAGGAGCGGCGTCGCCGTGCCGGTACAGAGAGCCTGGCCGGCATTGTCGGTTTCGGAACGGCCGCCCGCCTGATCGCCGGCGACGGCGCGGCGGGCGAGAGGGCAAGGGAGTTGCGGGACCGCCTGGAAGCGGCGGTCAAGGCCCGGGTGCCGGGCGCCGTGGTGGTGGGCGAGGCCGTAGCCCGGCTGTCCAACACCAGTTGCGTGGCGCTGCCGGGGGTGCCGTCGCAGGTGCAGGTGATGGCGTTGGACTTGGCCGCCGTGGCCGTCAGCGCCGGTTCGGCCTGTTCCTCGGGCAAGGTGGGTGAAAGTGCGGTGCTGCGCGCCATGGGGCTGCCCCCCAACGTCGCCGGTTCGGCGATCCGGGTCAGCCTGGGCTGGGCCAGCACGGAGGAAGACGTCGAAATGTTCCTGAGCGCGTGGTGCGATCTGGCCCGGCGCAAGGGGTTCGAGGTAAGGGATGCGGCGCAAGCCGCCTGAGCGAGAAGGATCGAACGCATGACCGCGGTTGCCAAGAACAACACCATCGGCCGGGCTTCCGGCCAGCCGATCTATCTCGATTACCAGGCCACCACCCCCTGCGACCCGCGGGTGGTCGAAAAGATGCTGCCCTATTTCACCGAGAAGTTCGGCAACGCCCATTCCCGCACCCACCGCTACGGCTGGGAGGCCGAGGAAGCGGTCGAAGTGGCGCGCGAGCAGATCGCCGCCATCATCGGAGCCGATTCCAAGGAAATCATCTTCACGTCGGGTGCCACCGAGTCCAATAACCTCGCCATCAAGGGCGTCGCCCATTTCTATAAGGACAAGAAGAACCACATCGTCACCGTGGTGACCGAGCACAAATGCGTGCTGGATACCTGTCGCCACCTGGAGCAGGAAGGTTTCACCGTCACCTATCTGCCGGTGCAGGCCAACGGCCTGGTGGATCTGGCCGAACTGGAGGCGGCGATCACCGACCGCACCGCCATCGTCTCGGTGATGGGTGTCAACAACGAGATCGGCGTCATCCAGCCCCTGGCCGAGATCGGCGCCCTGTGCCGCAAGAAGGGTGCGTTCTTCCACACCGATTGCGCTCAGGCGGTCGGCAAGCTCCCGATCGACGTCAACGCCATGAACATCGACCTGATGTCCATTTCCGGCCACAAGATTTATGGCCCCAAGGGCATCGGCGCCCTTTACGTCCGCCGCCGTCCGCGCGTGCGTCTGGTGCCGTTGATCAATGGCGGCGGTCAGGAACGCGGCATGCGCTCGGGCACGTTGGCGACGCCGCTGTGCGTCGGCCTGGGCGAAGCCTGCGCCATCGCCAAGGCGGAAATGGGCGCCGAGGCCGAACGCCTGCGCCGGCTGCAGGCCCGCCTGCTGGGCGGGCTCAAGCAGCGGCTGGCTGAAATCTACGTCAACGGCGACATGGACAGCCGCATTCCCGGCAACCTCAACATCTCGTTCGCCTTCGTCGAGGGCGAGGGGCTGATGATGGGCATCAAGGATTTGGCGGTGTCGTCGGGTTCGGCGTGCACCTCGGCGTCGCTGGAACCGTCCTATGTGCTGCGCGCGCTTGGCTTGGACGCGGAAATGGCCCATACGTCCATCCGCTTCGGCCTGGGCCGCTTCACCACCGACGAGGACATCGAATACGCCATCGACCACGTCACCCAGGCGGTCGAACATTTGCGCGCCATGAGCCCGCTGTGGGACATGCATCAGGAAGGGATCGATATTAAGTCGATCCAGTGGGCCGAACATTGAGCCCTGCGTCATTGCGGTTTAGAATGATTCCGGTATAGCCGGCCAGGGTTTGGAGGATAGCTATGGCTTACAGCGACAAGGTCGTCGACCACTATGAGAACCCGCGCAACGTGGGGGCTCTGGACAAGCGTTCCACCGACGTCGGCACCGGCCTGGTGGGTGCTCCCGCCTGCGGCGACGTCATGCAACTGCAGATCAAGGTCAGCGCCGAAGGCATCATCGAAGACGCCAAGTTCAAGACCTTCGGCTGCGGCTCGGCCATCGCGTCCAGCTCGCTGGTGACCGAATGGGTCAAGGGCAAGACGCTGGATGAGGCCGCCGAGATCAAGAACACCGACATCGCCAGCGAGCTGGCGTTGCCGCCGGTCAAGATCCATTGTTCGGTGCTGGCCGAGGATGCTATCAAGGCCGCCATCAAGGACTATAAGGCCAAGGTTGGCATCGGCGACGACAAGCCGGCCGAATAGACCGCGTGGCGTTCGAGAGCGTAGGCAAGACAAGGGGAATGCAGGCCATGGAAATGAAGGCACCCATCGCGCTGACCGACGCCGCCGCCGAGCGGGTCAAGGCTTTGCTGGAAAAGCGCGGCAAGCCGTCGGCCGGCATCCGCATCGGCGTCCGCACCAAGGGCTGCTCGGGCATGTCCTACACGCTGGAATATGCCGACGAGAAGTCGCAGTTCGACGAGGTGGTGGAGCAGAAGGGCGTGACCGTTCTGATCGACCCCAAGGCCAGCATGTTCGTTTTCGGCACCGAAATGGATTGGGTCGAGGACAAGATGCAGTCGGGCTTCGTCTTCCGTAATCCCAACGAGAAGGGACGCTGCGGTTGCGGCGAATCCTTCCACGTCTGATCCGGCCGGGGGGAAGAAGGGCATGAACGCGACCGCCGTGACCGCCATCGTTCCGTGCTGGTCCTGCAAGGGGCCGGTGGCCGCGCGTGCGCTGTTCTGCTCGGTCTGCGGCGCGGTGCAGGGGCCGGGGGCCATCGACCATTTCAGCCGGCTTGGCCTGCGCCCGACCTTTGAGATCGACGCCGACGAGTTAGAGCGGCAGTATTTCGGCTTCCAGCGCCGCCTGCACCCCGATCGGTTCGCGTCGAAGACGCCGAAGGAACGGGCGCTTTCTCAGCAGCAGGCCACCGCGCTGAACGAGGCTTACGAGACGCTGAAGGACCCGCTGAAGCGCGGCGCCTATCTGCTGGAACTGCTGGGGCGCCCGGTGGACCTGACCGCCTGTGGCACCATTTCCGACCCCGAATTGCTGATGGAGCAGATGGAAAAGCGCGAGGCCCTGGCGGCGGCCGACACGCTTGAGCGC
>DATGXU010000455.1:0-8651 GCA_035298685.1 Magnetospirillum sp.
CGGCCAAGGCCGATGGCAGAACCGTGGTGCGGCGGCCCGCCGTCAGTTCGAACGCCCCCGACAGCGCGGCGGCATCGGCGGCGTTTTGCAGGACCCGGCGCTCGGTGAACCACAGCCCGGTTTCGATGGCCAATGCGGACACCCCCACCAGCACCGGCAGCGCCAAGGCCAACATGACCGCCACCGCGCCCTCGCGGTCGGCGGCCAATCGGCGAAGGAACATGCCGGGGGCCATGGCGACAATGCCTTCAGCGAACGGTGACGCAGACGTCGGCGGCGCATTCGACCGCGAAACGCTGCCCACCGGCGGGAACGGCCTTGCCGGCGGCGTAGATCACGCCCAGGCCGGTCTCGGAACTGCCGCCCACGATGATCGGAACATCCAGCACCACCTTGCCGCCCTCGCCCATCACGGTCAGGCTGGTGGCCGAGGCGGCCTTGCCGAACACGGTCAGCACGCGCGGCGACTGGACGGTGACGTCGGCCACCGCCGGATTGCCGACGATAACCTGGCGGGCGGGCCGATCCAGGCGGATGGTGATGGCGGACCCCAGCGGAACCAGGGTGGCTTCGGCGCCAAGGGCGGCACCGCCGACACTGCCGACGAAGACCAGGGTCAACAGCATCAGGGTGGCGGCCAGAACGGCGGTTGCTTTCAGCGACATTTCAGCCTCGTTCCCTTATGCATTATCGGCCGTTAGTATAGGCCTAACGCACCACGGGATACTGTGAAGCCCGCCACAATCCGCCCAAGGCCTTCCTGTCATGATCTTGCGCCGCGCCGCCTTTCTGGCCCTTCCCCTGCTTGCCGCCTGCGCCGGGGCGCCTAGCCCCGCCGACAACGACGCCCGCGTCGCCGATGCGGTGGAACCGTCGTTGCGCGCCGCCGCCAGCTCGGCCGAAGCCGCCCGCGACTACAAGGGCGCGGCCCAGCATTGGGGCACGCTGTATCAGCGCCATCCTGGCAACGCCGACATCGCGCTGTCGTTCGCCCGGGTGCTGCGCTATGCCGGACAGCCGCAGCAAAGCGCCGACCTCATGCAGGCGCAGCTGGAAACCAAGCCCAACGACCCCGACCTGCTGACCGAATTGGGCAAGGATTATCTGGCCGCCGACCGCTTGCCGCTGGCGCTCGCCAGCCTGGAGCGGGCGCGCGCCGCCGCCCCCGACCGCTGGGAAATCCATTCCGCCCTGGGGGTCGCGCTGGACACCGCCGGGCGCTATGCCGAAGCGGCGCCGTCCTATGCCAAGGCGCTGGCGCTGTCGCCCGACAATCCGCGCGTGCTCAACAACCTGGCGCTGTCCCAGGCGCTGGCCGGACAGTTGGACGACGCCATCACCACCCTGACCCGTGCCGCCGACCATCCCAAGGCAGGCACTCAGATTCGGCAGAACCTTGCCGTCCTGCTGGCCCTGAAAGGTGACACCGCCCAGGCGGAAAAGCTGGTGCGCCAGGATCTGCCCACCGACATGTCCCGCAACAACGCCGCCATCCTGCGGGCGCTGGCGGGCCAGCGGGAATAAGTCACATCTTGCCCATCACCTGAATGGCCGCCGGGCCGGCGATGACCAGGAACAGCACCGGCAGGAAGAACACGATCATCGGCACGGTCAGCTTGGCCGGCAGCGCCGCCGCCTTCTTCTCGGCGCTCGCCATGCGGGCGTCGCGGTTGGCCTGGGCCAGAACCTTCAGCGCCTGCCCGACCGGGGTGCCGTATTTCTCGGCCTGGATCAGCGCCGTCGCCAGCGACTTCACCTGCGGCAGGCCGGTGCGCTGGGCCAGATTGTCCCACGCCTGTCGGCGGTCGGACAGGAAGGCCAATTCGGCGGCGGTCAGGCCGATCTCTTCGGCCAGGGCCGGGGCGCTGTCGCCCATTTCATCGGTGACGCGACCCAGCGCCCCTTCCACCGACAGGCCGGCCTCGACGCAGATCACCAGCAGATCAAGGGAATCCGGAAAGGCACGGGCGACCGCCATCTGGCGCTTCTGAATGGCGTTGGTCAGCAGCAGCGACGGCAGGTACGCCCCCACACCCGCCGCCCCCATCACGATCACCGCCTTGCCGGCGACCGACAGATGGGCGTACAGGGTCGAGGTGTAGAACAGCGCCACCAGGGCCACCACCACCGGCAGAACCAGCTGCGAGAAGATGTAGGTGATGGGCGCCGAGGAATGCCGCCACCCCGCCATCGCCAGCCGGCGTTTCAGCTCGCGCGCCTGAAGCCGGTCGTGCAGGTCCAGGCGGCCAAGCACCGCCTTCATCAGCTCGACCCGGCGGCCGTTCGAGCGCAGGTCGGCGCGCTGGTTCGCCGCCAGTTCCTGCCGCCGTCCGGCGATGGCCTTGACCCGCCCGGCCCATTGGTCGCGCGACGCCAGCGGCAGGCCCAATGCCAGCACCGAGGCGAAAGCCGCCAGCGCGGCCACGGCGATGATCAGGTTCGCAAGCATGGCTGCCTCCCCTTCCCCGTCAGACGTCGAAATGAATCATCTTGGCCATGACCACGGCGCCCACCGCCATGGTCATGCCGCCCACGAACAGCAGCACGTGGCCGGTGGAGGTGTGGAACAGAATGCCGACGAATTTCGGCGCGGTGACGGTCAGCACCAGCATGACCAGCACCGGCAGCGAGCCGATGATCCAGGCCGAGGTCCGCGCCTCGCTGGCCAGCGCCTGCACCTTGTCGCGCATGCGCTTGCGGGCGCGCAGAATGTCGGACAGCTTGGACAGTGTGTCGGCCAGATTGCCGCCGGTCTGCTGCTGGATGGCGGTGACGGTGGCGAAATAGCGCAGTTCCGGCGTGGGCATGCGCTCGACCGCGCGGGCCAAGGCTTCATGCAGGGTCAGACCCAGGCGCTGGCTTTCATAGACCTGGCGGAATTCCGCCCCCAGCGGATCGGCCATCTCGCGGCCGACGATGGCGACGCACTCGCCCAGCGGCAGGCCCGAGCGGATGCCGCGCACCACCACGTCGATGGCGTCGGCGAACTGGTTGGTGAAGCGGCCAAGGCGGCGGCGGGCCAGAACCGTTACCACCAGCTTGGGCACGCCGATGCCAAGGATGACCGCCCCCAGGCCGGCCCACAGCGGCGGCAGCGCCAGCAGCAGCAACAGCCCGCCGACCGCGCCGGCAAGGCCAAGGCTGAGCGCCAGATAGGACCATACCTCCAGGCGGATGTTGGCCTGGGCCAGTTGCTCGCGCAGGCGCCAACCCGGGGTGCGGGCACGGCCGCGCTGGGCCTGTTGCAGGCGGGCCTTGGCCGATTTGCGGCGGGCCTGGAATTGCGGCGAGCTGTCGCCCTTGAGGGCGGCGATGCGGCGTTTGACCCGGTTTTCAAACATGGCTGTCTCCCAGGGCTTCGGCCAGGTCGCGCTCGAGCCCGAAATAGCGGGCGCGGTCCCAAAAGGCCGGACGGATGCCGGTGGGACGATGACAGCCAAGAATGCGGCCGCCACTGTCCTCGCCTTGGAAATCGAAGATGAACAGGTCCTGCAGGGTGATGACGTCGCCTTCCATGCCCACCACCTCGGAAATGTGGGTGATCTTGCGGCTGCCGTCGCGCAGGCGCGAGGCCTGCACCACCACGTTGATGGCCGAGGCGATCTGTTCGCGCACCGCCTTGGCCGGCAGGTTATAGCCGCCCATGGCGACCATGTTCTCGATACGCGACAGCGCGTCGCGCGGCGAGTTGGCGTGCACGGTGCCCATGCTGCCGTCGTGGCCGGTGTTCATGGCCTGCAGCAGGTCGAAGGCCTCGGGCCCGCGCACTTCGCCGACGATGATCCGCTCGGGGCGCATGCGCAGGCAGTTGCGCACCAGATCGCGCATGGTCACCTGACCGGCGCCTTCCAGGTTGGGCGGACGGGTTTCCAGCCGCACCACATGGGGCTGCTGCAATTGCAGCTCGGCGGCGTCCTCGCAGGTGACGATGCGCTCGCCCGCCTCGATGCGGCGGGTCAGGCAGTTCAGCAGCGTGGTCTTGCCCGAACCGGTGCCGCCGGAAATCAGCACGTTGCAGCGGCAGGCGGCGATGATTTCCAGCACACGGGAGGCCTGCGGCGACAGCGAGCCGTACTGGACCAGCTTGTCCAGCGTCAGCTTTTCGCGGCGGAACTTGCGGATGGTCAGGCTGGGACCGTCGATCGCCAGCGGCGGCGCGATGACGTTGACGCGCGAACCGTCGGCCAGGCGGGCGTCGCAGATGGGGCTGGCTTCGTCCACGCGGCGCCCCACCGCCGAGACGATGCGCTGGCAGATGTTCATCAGCTGCGCATTGTCGCGGAACTTGATGTCGGTCAGCTGGATGCGGCCGTCCACCTCGATGTAGACCTTGTCGCAGCCGTTCACCATGATGTCGGCGATGTCGTCACGGGCCAGCAGGGGTTCCAGCGGCCCCAGGCCCAGCATATCGTTGCAGATGTCTTCGATCAGCGATTGCTGCTCGGCGGCGGACACCGCGAAGGCGCGCATGATGATGATCTCGGACACCATGTCCGAGATTTCCTCGCGCACCTGGGCGGCATCCAGCTTTGCCAGTTCGGACGAGTCCACCGAGTCCAGCAGATCGTTGAAGATCGCCACCCGCATATCGCCCAGCCGCCGGTCGGGATCGGCCGAAGGCTGGGCGGCCACGGGCAGCGACACGGGAACGGCTGGGGGCGATGCGCGGCGTCCGAACATGACGACCTAGCCTTTCAGCCAATGGGCCAGCTTGTGGCGCAGGCCGGTCTGCACGGGCATCGCCCGGCCGGCCAGCAGAGCGGCCAGTTGCCGCAGCGATTGGGCGGCGCGGCTGGCGGACGCAGCCTCGGGAACCATGCGGCCTTCGTTGGCGGCGACGCCGAAGCTCTGCGGCTCCTGCGGGATCGACAGGACCGGCGCCATGCCCAGGGTGTCGGTAAAGACCTTGTCGCTGAGCTGGGCCCGCCGGGCCGGGTCCACCCGGTTGAGCACCAGCTTGGGCATGGCGGTCGGCGCCCGCCGCGCCCCCAGGATCTCCAGCAGCGTCTTGCTGTCGCGCAGGCTGGCCAGATCGGGCACCGACACCAGCACCACCTCGTCCGCGGAATACAGCACCTGGGCGACCCATTCGTTCCACTGGCGCGGCAGATCCACCACCACCATGGCGGCCAGACGGGAAGCCATGTCCAGCAGCCGGTCCACCGCGTCCACGTCAAGGCGCGCGGTGATGCGCGGATCGCCGGGCGCCGCCAGAACCTTCAGCGACTCGTCGTATTCCACCAGGCAGCGTTCCAGCATCACCGGGTCCATACGGTCGGGATGGCTGAGAACGTCGGCGACGCTTTGGCGGGTTTCGATGTCGAAGGCCAGGCCCGAGGTGCCGAAAGCCACGTCCAGATCGATATACAGCACGGCCTCGCGCAGATGGCGGCCCAGGCACCACGCGGCGTTCTGCGCCAGGGTCGATGCCCCGCTGCCGCCGCGTGCGCCCCAAAAGGCGACGACCTTGGCCCGCGGCGCCGCCTGCGGATCGGCATAAAGGGCGCACACCGCGCTGGCCACCTGGGCGGCGGTCAGCGGCAACGGCAGATAATCGCTGACCCCGCGCGCCAGCAAGGTGCGGTACAGGCGGATGTCGTTGTCGGCCCCCAGCACCACCACGCGGGTATTGGCCTCGCAGACGTCGGCCAGTTGGTCGAGCCGTTCCAGCAGGGAGTCGCCGGCTTCCTCGGCCTCGACGATCACCACTTGGGGGGTGGGCTGGGTGGCATACGCGGCCATGGCGGCCGCGATGCCGCCCGGTTGCACGCGGACGCGGCAGCGGGCCAGGGTCGGCTGCTCTGCCAACGTCGCCAGGGTTTCCATGCCGCCGGGACCGGCGGCGAAGGCGTCGATGGTCAGGCGGTGGATCATGTCATTTCCTCCCGACGGCGCTGACGCTGCCGTGCGACAGGGCTTCCGGGGCTGAACTGGTGGCCTCGCCACGGCCGTACTTGGACAGCACGTCCACGGCGCGGTTGCCGTCACGGCCGGTCGCCGTGCGGGCGCGCTGCAGGTCGGCGGGGTTCTGCACCATCATGGCGCGGTTGCGTTCGACGGCGCTGGGCTGGGCGGAATAATCGTTCCACACCACGCCACTATCGGCGCAGGCGGCCAGCCCCAGGGACAGCAGGATGAAAAGGCTGCGGATCATGGCGCCCTCCCTCTTTATTCGACCACATAACCGAACGGACCCTGCAACTGGCCCGTCACCGGAGCGGAATTGCGGGCATAGGTGTCCTGAAGCTTGCCGAACAGATAGCGGTCAAGGTCCGAGGACGGCGCGAAGCCATCGGTGGGCAGCGCCATGGTGGGCTGCTCGACCGGCTGAACCACATAGGCCGACAGGATGACCACCAGCTCGGTCTCGTTGCGCTGGAACGCCGACGACCGGAACAGCGCGCCCAGCACCGGGATGTCCATCAGACCCGGCAGGCCCGACATGTTGGTGGTGATGTCGTTCTGCAGCAGGCCGGCGATCATGATCGAACCACCCGAGGGCAGCTCCACCGTGCTCGCGGCGCGGCGCACCTTGAACGCCGGCACCGAGATGTTCTGGCTGACCGCCACGCGGTTGGACGGGTCCAGGGCGCTGACCTCGGTCGACATCTTCAGGCTCAGGCGGCCGGCGTCGATCACCACCGGGGTGAAGGCCAGCAACACGCCGAAGGGCTTGAATTCGATGCTGATCTGGCCCTGGCTGTCGGCCACCGGAATGGGGATCTCGCCGCCCGCCACCATGTTGGCGGTTTCGCCCGACACGGCAGTCAGGTTGGGTTCCACCAGCGTCTTGATCAGGCCCTGGTTTTCCAGCAGCGACAGATTGGCGGTCAGCGCGCCGATGCCGGTAAAGGTGGCGGTGCCGAACAGGTTGGTCTTGTCGATGAAGCCGCTAGCGGCGTTGGTGACCAGCGAACCGAAGGATTTGGTGGCATTCATGCCGACGCCCAGTTCCTTCAGCACGGTCTTCTGCACCTCGGCCACCTTGACATGCAGCAGAACCTGCTGGTCGTTGCTGACCTTGATCAGGTTGACCAGGTTGGCGTCGGCCTGCACGAAGCGGCGCGCGATGGTGCGCGCCATGGCGGCGGCACCGTCGCTCTTGACCGACCCGCTGAGGTAGACGCTGTCGCCCACCGCCGAGGCCAGCAGCTTGGTTTCGTCGGGCAGCACGGCGCGCAACGCCTCGCTCAGCGCGGCGTGGTCCAGGTGCACGTCCACATTGATGCGGCGCAGCACGGCGCCGGTACGGTCCAGCAGCACCACGCTGGTCTGGCCGACCGCGCGGCCGACCACGTGGATCTGGGTGCGCGAGCGGATCACCACGTCGGCGATGTCGGGATTGCCCACCATCACGTCCTTGATCTCGGCCGGCAGGGTCAGGTCGGTGGTCTTGTTCAGCGCCACCCGCAACGCCTCGGGCGCGGGCGCGGTCAGCGAGACCGTGGACACCTTCGAGCGCGGCGCGGCCAGCGGCAGCGGCGGTTCCACCAGGTTTTGCCCGAAGGCCAGAGAGGGCAGCAGGGCCACCAGAACGGCAAGGCGTTTCATGGTGCTATCTCCCGAAGGTCTGGGCGCTGATCTGACCGGCGCGGTTCACCATCACCTGGGCGCCGCCTTGGACCTGAGCAGGCTTTGGCCGCGCATGATGCAGGGCGTCGAGGGCGCGGCTGGCCTCGGTGTCCGTGGTGAACGGGGTGGCCGCCTTGCTTTGCTGGGCCCCATCGGCGGCATCGGCGCTGCGCAGTGCCAGCGACAGGCTGCCCAGCATCGAGGCGGCGGCAAGCAATTCGGCCTGTTTGGGGGTGACCTCCAGCGTGGCGGTCTTGCCTTCGACGGCGCCGCCGTCGCGGCTGCGGGTGGCGCTCTGGTCGATGGCCAGCACCTTGACGTCGGTCAGCACGGTTTCCGCCGCATAGCGCACCATCGGCCCGCTTTGGGTGGCACCATTGTTGCCTTCGGTGCGCACCAGATCGGCGGCCAGCACCACGTCGACGCGGTCGCCAGGGGTGATGAAGCCGGCGGCGGCGCTGGTATTGCTGATGGCGACGCTGACCGCGCGCATGCCGTTGCCCAGCATCCCGGCCAACATGCCCGAGCTGTTCTGGCGCAGCGCCTGGGTGGTGACCGGCTCGCCGTCCACCATTTCGCGGCGGCTGACCTGGCCGACGAAACGGCCGCGCGGGTCATCGCCGGCGTGCCGGGCGATCAGCTTGGCCGGAACCGCCGACGCGGGCCAGCGGTCGTAGCGCATGTCTTGCGCCTGCAGCACGGTGCCGGCGGGCAGGTCGCGGGCGGCGACCAGAACCTCGGCCATGGCAACGGCTTGCGGAACCGGGGCGGCCTTTTGCGCGGCAAGCCAATTGCGGGCCAACAAAGCGGTCATGCCGGCGGCCAGCACCGCCACGACGACGACGGCCAGACGCATCGGTCTCATGACACACCTCGCACGGCAATGACGGTGAACCACCAATCCAGGCCCGCCACGGCGATGGCGACGCCATAGGGAACCCTGGCGCGGCGACCGCGGGCGATCAGCATGACCAGCGCCAGCACGCCACCGGCGACCGCCATCACCAGGGCGAAGCGCGGCATGGCGAAGAAGCCGGACCACAGTGCCGCGGCAGCCATCAGCTTGGCATCGCCGCCGC
>DATGXU010000456.1:0-8838 GCA_035298685.1 Magnetospirillum sp.
GTCGAGACCACCAGCAGCAGCATCTGCCAGTCGGCGATGATGGACGCCAGGATGGACGGGGTGAAAGAGCGCGCGATCAGGCACCCCACCAGCGCCTGGGCGATGGTGAAGCTCCAGCGCGGCGAGCGTATTTCGGCACCGGCGACGCCGAAGGCGATGGCCGCCAGCATGGGGCCCAACAGCAGCGCGGCGGGAAAGGCGGCCCATTCCAGCCCGATTGCCAGCATCAGCGACAGGGCCAGCAGGCCGGCCCACAGCAGCGATTGGCGGGAGCGGGAAGGGAGGGTGCGCATGCCGCTTGTGTAGCCCACCTGCGGGCATGGGCGCTACGGGGGGATTTCCCAGGTGTCAGGGCACGGGCCAGGGCGGCGGGTGCCCGTCGAACACGGCGCTTAGGTTGGCGATGGTGTCGGCGCCCATGCGTTCGCGCGTTTCCGTGGTCGAGGTGCCGATGTGGGGCAACAGCGTCACGTTGGGCAGGTCCAGGTAACGCTTGTCGAAATTGGGCTCGCCCGCGAACACGTCCAAACCCGCCGCGCCCAGCCGGCCATCGGACAGGGCTTCCACCAGGGCGTCGTCGTCCACCAGATCGCCCCGCGCGGTGTTGACCATGATGGCGCCCCGGGGCAGCCAGGACAGGCTTTGGCGGTTGATCAGGTGCCGGGTCTCGGGCGTGGCCGGGGCGTGCAAAGACACCATCTGGCAGGCGCGGAACAGGCCCTGCAGCGTGGGATGGAAGACGGCGTTTCCTTCGGTTTCCGGCTGCAGGCGGCGGCGCTGGTGGTAGGCGACGGTCATGCCGAAGGCGCGCGCCCGCGCCGCCACCGCCTGACCGATACGGCCCATGCCGACGATGCCCAGCACCTTGCCGCCGGGATCGGTACCCAAATCCTTGCACGCCGTCCACGCCCCCCAGCGGCCCTGGCGCAACTCGCGCTCGAACGCGGTCAGGCGGCGGCAGGCCGACAGCAGCAGCAGCATCGCCAGATCGGCGGTGGCGGTGGTGGTGGCCTCGGGGCAATAGGCGACGACGATGCCGCGTGCGCGGGCAGCCTTGACGTCGATATGGTTGAAGCCCACCGAATAGGTGGCGATCACCCGCACGCTGGCCGGCAGGGCGGCGATGGCGTTGGCCGGCAGGCGGTCGGTCAGCGTCACCAACAGGCCGTCGGCCTGATGGGCATGGGCGCGGGCGACCAGCTCATCGGGTGCCAGCACGCGGTCGTCCGGATTGAACAGCGGTTCGAAGCGCGCTCGCAACTCGGCTTCCACGCGATCGGGCAGGCGGCGGCCGACGACGATGCGGGGTTTGGTGGACATGATGGCGGGCTCCTGACTGGGGTCGGGCGGATTGTGCCGGATGGGGCGGTGATGGCAATGCTTTCGTTCGCGGGCTTCCGTCCAGCTTTGCCGTGATGGGGAAAAGGGCCATCTGGGGGCGGAAGGGAGCTTTGCCATGCGCCGTTCCATCCTTGCCTTCGCCGTCGCCTTGGGTGTGGGAACGGTGGCCCAGGGCGCGGAACTTCCCGAAAAGCCCGAGGTGCTGCCGCGCGGAAAGCTGTTCGATCCGCTGCTGGCCGATCCGCGCTGGCCGCATTTTTCCGCTTCCGTTCAGGATTACGGCGGCAACAACGGCCTCAATACGGTGGCCTCGGTCAGCGTCGGCGACGAGTTCTCGCTGTATCAGGCGCCCATTTCGTTCGGTGACGGCAATGGCGGCGCCTGGGGAATCGGCGTCCAGGCGGCGGTGTTCGCACTTTTCGACCTGGATGCGCAGTCCAAGGATCTGATCAACGCCGATTACTGGGTGGGAATCCCGCTATCGTGGCGGTCAGGACCTAATTCGGCCATCCTGCGCGTCTATCACCAATCCTCGCATCTGGGCGACGAGTATCTGCTGCGCAGCGCCGGCAATTCGCGCTCGCGCATCAACCTCAGCTACGAGGTGGTGGATTTCAAGCTGTCGCGCGACTTCTATGGCCGTACCCTGCGGCTCTATGGCGGCGCCGGCCTGCTGTTCGATCAGGAACCGGCCGACATCAAGCGCGGTCTGGTGCAATGGGGCGCCGAGCTGCGCAGCCCGTGGAGCTTTGCCGACGGCCTGTTGCGCCCGGTGGCCGCCGCCGACTTCCAGAGCACCGAGGAAAGCGGATGGCAGGTGGACGTCTCCACGCGCGCCGGATTGGAACTGGCCAGCAGTGTCGATCGCGACTACGTGGTCCAGCTGATGCTGGAGTATTATCACGGCCGCAACCCTAACGGTCAGTTCTTCCTGCGCGACGTGGAATTCTACGGTGTCGGGTTACACGCCTATTTCTGAGCGGCCTCGTCGCGTACCAATTCGTGCAGCTCCTTGCGGAACTCCGGGGTGTCCTGGTGTCCGTGAACCTGCACGGCATGATGCACGGCGGCGTTGATCAGTTCGTCCTCGTTGTCGGCCGACAGCGCCACGGTGCAGCGCGAGCCGGGGAAGTCGCGGCAGTCGATGATCTTGCGGCCCATGGGAATCTCCCGTCGCCATTGGCACCACCACAACATGGTCGCATTGCCGTCGCCGGACAATCAGACCGAAGTTACACCCCGCTGTCGCCGGTTTCCGCGTCAAGGGCGGGCGGGGTGGCCAGCACGCGGTCGATGCGGCGGCCGTCCATGTCGATGACCTCGAACCGCCAGCCTTCCCACAGGAAATGCTCGCCGATCTGCGGCAGATGGGCCAGTTGCGACAGCACGAAGCCGGCCAGGGTGTGAAAGTCCCCCTGTTCGCCCATGCCGGCCAGACCCAACGTGGATTCCGCCTCTTCGATGGCGATCATGCCGTCCAGCAGCCAGGACCCGTCGTCACGGCGCACGGCGGCCGATTCTTCGCCGCCGCCCGCGCCGGGCAACTCGCCGGCCACCGCCTCCAGGAAGTCGGTCATGGTGACGATGCCTTCAAAGCCGCCGTATTCGTCCAGCACCACCAGCATGGGGGCGGCGCTTTGCTTGAACATCTCAAGGATGCGGGGGGCGCGGATGCCTTCGTGCACCACCGGCGCCGGAACCACCGCCGCCAGCGGGTCGAACGGCTCGCCCGCCAGCAGCTTGTCCAGCACGCGCCGGGTGTCCAGCACGCCGATCATGTCGTCCAGCGATCCGCGTGCCACCGGAAAGCGCGAATGCGGCGCCTCGGCCATGCGGCGGCGCCAGGTTTCCACCGGCTCGTCCGCATCCAGCCACACCACGTCGGGGCGCGGCGTCATGATCGAACCCACCGGGCGGTCGGCCAGACGCATGACGCGGTCCAGCATTTCCTTTTCCGCCGGCTCGATCACCCCGGCCAGGGCACCTTCGGCGATGACGGCGCGCAACTCGTCTTCCGTCACCTGCTTGGTGTCGTGGGGCTTTTGCCCCAACAGCCGCAGCAGGAAATTGGTGGAAACGCGCAACAGCGTCACCACCGGCCCGCCGGCCACCGCCAGACGGCGCATGAACGGGGCGACCCGCACCGCGATGGTTTCGGCATGGTGCATGGCCAGTCGCTTGGGCACCAGCTCGCCCACCACCAGGGACAAATAGGTGATGATGCCGACCACCACGGTCATGGCGATTTCGTGCGACCACGCGGCCAGGAAAGGCACCGTGGACGCCAGCCAGTCGGAAACGTGGGCGCCCAATGTCGCGCCCGAATAGGCGCCGGCGACGATGCCGACCAGGGTGATGCCGATCTGCACGGTGGACAGCAGCCGCGACGGGTCCTGGATCATTTCCAGCGCGACCTTCGCGCCCCGGCTGCCCTTTTCCGCTCGCCGGCGAAGCTCGGCCGGGCGCGACGACACCAGCGCCAACTCGGACATGGCGAATAGACCGTTCACCAGAATCAAGGCGAGAACGATCAAAACCTCCGCCCACATGGGCCTTCCCCCTTTGGATGACATGCAACCGTCAATGTAGGGATATTAACGGCCACAGGCCAGAGCCGGAGGATACAAACCGGATCACGCCGGCGCTCAGCGCCGCCACACGGGCTTGCCCAGGTCCAGATCCTTTTCGTCGGTCAGCGCCCCGGCCGCAGCCCCGCCGGCACCGCCGATCGCCGCGCCGCCCAGGATGCTGCCGCCTGTCACCGCCGCCGTTCCCGCCCCGATGCCGGCGCCGATGCCGCCGCCGGACAGGGCGCGGTCGGTCTTGCTGGTGCCGCAGCCGGCAAGCAGGGCGGCGGCGAAAAGGGCTGCGGCAAGGCTTGGTCGAATCATTGGGGGCCTCCTGTCCCGGTTCACACCACAAACAAGTGGTGCCGGATGCCGGTTCCCCACCCCGCGCGGACGAAGCGGTGGGCCGCGCGAAAGCACAGGCCAGGAACAAGGGGGCGGGCAGGCGGTTAACCCTGCCGTGACTGAGCAGCGAAAACGGAGGAATCCATGGCTCAAGAAGGCAGCGGCAGCGGCGGCATCCAGGGATCGGCCGCCAACGTGACCCACGCGCTCAAGGGGATCGACTTCCCCGCGTCCAAGCAGGACATCGTCAAGCACGCGCAAAAGAACAACGCGGATCGGACGGTGCTGGACGAACTGAACAATCTGCCGGACGAGCAATACAACAACATGGCCGACGTCATGAAGGGGTTCGGCCAGACCCGTTGATCTTCCCTATCGCCATGGGCGGCCGGTTCCTGTCGGCCGCCCATCTGCTTGCCGTGCCTGCTGTCGGGGAGTGGTACGCATGGATGCCAAGCTGGAGCGTCGGGACTTTCTGAAGGCTGCGGCGGCGGGGGCCGCCATGATGTCGGCCGGTTCGGTTGACGCCGCGCCGCGCCATCAGGCGCAGCAGCAGGCGGCAACCGCCGCTCAGCCGCCCCACCGGCACCGGAACGGCGCGGCGGGGCCGGCCCGCCTGTTCCTCAGCGATGCCGAGGCGGCCTTCCTGACTGCGGTGGTGGAGATCATGATTCCCGCCGACGATGTGGGGCCGGGAGGCGTCGAGGCCGGGGTGGTGGAGTTCCTCGACCGGCAATTGGCCGGCGCTTGGGGCAACGGCGCGCGCATGTATCTGCGCGGGCCATGGGGCGAGGGCACGCCGCAACAGGGCTACCAGTTGCCGCTGACGACGGCGCAGCTTTTTCGCGCCAGTGTGCCCGAGCTCGAGGCGCTGGCCCGGCAGAATGGCGGCAAAGGCTTCGCGCAACTTCCCGCCCAGGACCGCGACAAGTTGCTGGCCGCGCTGGACAGCGGCGAGGCTGCGCTGCCCACCATGCCGGGCAAGACGTTCATGGAGCTTCTGCGCACATCGGTGGTCGAAGGCTATTTCGCCGACCCGGCCTATGGCGGCAACCGCGCCATGGCGGCGTGGCGGATGATCGGCTTTCCCGGCGCACGCGGCGCCTATGTGGACGAAATCGAAGCCTGGCGCGGCAAGCCCTTCGTCGATGAACCGGTTTCCCTGGCCGATCTGCAATAACGCGGGCTGCAATAACGCGGGAGCAGGCAATGGCGATCCGCATGAAGCCGACCGACGTGGTGATCGTCGGCATGGGCTGGACCGGGGCGATTTTCGCCAAGGAACTGACCGATGCCGGCCTTTCGGTGGTGGCGCTGGAACGCGGCGGGCCGCGCGACACCGACCCCGATTTCCAGCCGGGGCGCATCCACGACGAACTGGCCTATGCCGTGCGCCACCATCTGATGCAGGACGTCAGCCGCGAAACCATCACCTTCCGCAATTCCCCCAAAGAGGTGGCGTTGCCCATGCGCCAATTGGGCTCGTTCCTGCCGGGCGAGGGGGTGGGCGGCGCCGGCGTTCACTGGAACGGCCAGACCTGGCGTTTTCTGCCCACCGATTTCCGCCTGCGCAGCCATGTCACCGAGCGTTATGGCGCCGGGGTGGTTGCCGACGGCATGACCATCCAGGACTGGCCGGTCAGCTACGACGATCTCGAGCCCTATTACGATCGCTTCGAACAGCTTTGCGGCACCTCGGGCAAGGCCGGGAACGTGCGCGGCCAGATCGTCGCCGGCGGCAATCCGTTCGAGGGGCCGCGCTCGCGCGATTATCCCAATCCGCCGCAAAAGGCGGTGCTGGCCATGCAGATGTTCGCCAAGACGGCGGAGGGGCTGGGCTATCACCCATTCCCGCAACCGTCGTCCAACCTGTCGCGGGCCTATACCAACCCCTATGGCGTCGCCATGGGCGCCTGTCTTTATTGCGGCTTTTGCGAACGCTTCGGCTGCGAGGTCAACGCCAAGGCCAGCCCGCAGGCGTCGGTGCTGCCGGCCTTGGCAAACCAGTCCAAGTTCGAATTGCGCACCCGCGCGCAGGTGCTGAAGGTCAATCTGGATTCGGCCCGGAAGCACGCCACCGGGGTGACCTATGTGGACGCCCTGGGCCGCGAAACCGAACAGCCCGCCGCGATGGTGGTGCTGGCGGCCTATGGCATGAACAACGTCCACCTGATGCTGCTGTCGGGCATCGGCCAGCCTTATGATCCGGCCAGCGGGCGCGGCGTGGTGGGGCGCAATTACGCCTATCAGATCCTGTCGGGTATCGGGCTGTTCTTTCAGGATCGCGCGTTCAACCCGTTCATGGGCTCGGGGGCGCTGGGCAGCGTGATCGACGATTTCAATGGCGACAATTTCGACCATTCGGGTCTGGGTTTCATCAGCGGCGGCTATATCATCGCCGCCCAGACCGGCGCCCGCCCCATCCAATACCAGCCGGTGCCCGAGGGGACGCCGCGCTGGGGAACCAAGTGGAAGCGGGCGGTGAAGCAATGGTATGGCCGCTCCATGGGGATCGGCACCCATGGCGCGGTCATGAGCCATCGCGCCAACTGTCTGGACCTTGATCCCACCTACCGCGATGCCTGGGGGCGGCCGCTATTGCGGCTGACCTTCGACTACCACGACAACGAAATCCGCATGTCCGAATACCTGACGCAGGCGGCCGAGAAGATCGGCCGTGCCATGAACCCCACCCACGTCACCGTCAGCCGGCCCAAGCATCCTTATTCCATCGTGCCCTATCAGACCACCCACAACACCGGCGGCGCGATCATGGGCGACGATCCGCGCACCAGCGCCGTCAACCGGTTCCTGCAATCGTGGGACGTGTCCAACGTCTTCGTGCTGGGCGCTTCGGCCTTTCCGCAGAATGCCGGGTATAATCCCACCGGGACCGTGGGCGCGCTGACCTATTGGTCGGTGGACGCCATCAAGCGCGCCTATCTCAAAAGCCCCGGGCCGATGGTGCAGGCGCCGGCGGCGGACAAGCGCCCCTGATCACATCTCCATCCTGATGTCCACGTTTCCATGCCGGCGCATCACGTTGACGCCCACCGAATGGGGATGGCGGTTGAGGATGATGTCCACCGACGAACCGCCCACCACCAGATTGCCGATCTCCACCCGGTCCAGAAAGTCGGGCAGCGCCGGGCGATGGAACAGGATTTCCGGCTGCAGCGCCGACATCTGCAGTCCCAGCACCGCTTCCAGCAGCAGGAAGGCCGATCCCGCCGCCCAGGCCTGCGGAATGCACGCCACCGGATAAAGAGTGGGGCCCTGGCCGGCCTGACGGGGAAATCCACAGAACAGTTCGGGCAGGCGGTTGAGGTCGACCGCCAGGGCGGCGTCGAACATGCCCGCCAGAACCTTCTGGGCGCGGTCGGCCATGCCGTAGCGCGCCAGCCCCGCCGCCACCAGGGCGTTGTCGTGGGGCCAGACGCTGCCGTTGTGGTAGCTCATGGGATTGTAGCGTTTCTCGGTTTCCGCCAGCGTGCGCACCCCCCAGCCCGAGAACAGATCGGGCCCCATCAGCGAATCGGCCACCTTGCGGGCGCGTTCGGGCGTGACCAGGCCGCAATACAGCAGATGGCCGGGGTTCGAGCTTTGCACCCGGCAGGGCTGCTTGCTCCCGTCCAGCGCCATGGCGTAGGTGCCGAAATCCTCGATCCAGAACACGGCTTCGAATTTTTCCCGCAATTCGTCGGCCTGCCGCCGCAGCACATAGGCTTTTTCCGTCAGCCCCAATGCCTCGGCCATTTGCGCGGCGCCCTGCTTGGCGGCGAAGACATATCCCTGCACCTCGGCCAGGGCGATGGGGCCGTCGGCCAGCGCGCCGTCGGCATGCATGACCGAATCCTCGGAATCCTTCCAGCCCTGGTTGGTCAGCCCTTGCGGCCGTTTGCGGGCGTATTCCACGAATCCGTCGCCGTCTTCGTCGCCGTAATGGTCGATCCAGCTCAGCGCCCGTTCCACATGCGGCCACAGCCATTCCAGGCAGGCGCGGTCGCCGGTGCGGCGCCAATAGGCGGCGGCCAGCATGACGAACAGCGGCGTGGAATCGGCGCTGCCGTAATAACAGCCATAGGGCACCTCGCCCAAATTGGCCATCTCGCCTTCGCGCCATTCGTGCAGGATCTTGCCCGGCTCGGCGTCCTGGACCGGGCTTAGGTGGTCGGCCTGGTTGGCGGCCAGGGTCGCCAGCACGCCCTTGGCCATGTTGGGTTCAAGCCACAGGCATTCCAGCGCGGTGATGATGCCGTCGCGGCCGAACACGGTGGAAAACCACGGCACGCCCGCATAGGGATAGGGGCCGTCGGGGGTGTCGGTTTCCAGCATGCGCAGGTCGGCGGTCGAGCGGTCGAGCCAGTGGTTGAACTGTTCGTTCGAGGTGGTGATGGTGGTGCGGCGTCCGCCCAGCTTTTTCACCAGCCGCTCGCGATGCCCCATGAAGTGGCTGGCCGAGGGGCGTTCGCTGTCGGCCTTGCTTTCGCCTTCGCTGAACGTCGCGGTGTGGTACAGCTCGAACGCCTCGTGCGGGCGGATGCGGGGGGTGAAGCGGGCGTGGCCGGCGGACAGCTCGGTCGGC
>DATGXU010000457.1:0-8257 GCA_035298685.1 Magnetospirillum sp.
GCGCAGGATGCGCCCGCCACGATTGACCAGCAGCGAGCCGTCGGCGGCGCGCACCGCCATGGAATAGCCGCGGCTGTCCACCAGCAGATCGGGTGGCCGGTCCAGCGCCAACGACGACACGCCGACCGCCATGGGCAGCACTCCCCACAGCCGCCAGCGCCGCCGCCACAACAGCAGCCAGCACCCGCCCAGCGTGAACGTCGTCATGCCCCACAATGGCAACACCGGCAAGGTGATGGCCGCCGCCGGCCAGTGGGCGACCACATGCGCAACCTGGTTGACAGCCCAGATGCACCACCCCATGGGCACCCAGGCCAGTTGATCCAGCCCCACAGGCATCAACAGCAACCCCATGGCGGCAAACGGCATGGCGATACCCGACAGCGGCACCGCCAAGGCGTTGGCGACCACCGACCAGACGGCAAAGCGGTTGAAGTGGTAGGCGCCGTAGACGGCGGTGGCCGTACCCGCAACCAGCGTTGACAGCACCACCCCGCCCACATAATGGGCCGCCGCCGCCACAACGCCGGCATGCTCGGCCCGCCACGCCGCCATGCGCGGCGCCAATACTTCATAGGCGGCCACCAGGGCGGCCACGGCGGCGAACGACATCTGGAAGCTGGGGCCGATCAGGGCTTCCGGCGCCAACAGCAACACCACCACCGCCGCCCACGCCACCAGCCGCATGGACAGCGCCACACGGTCCAGCAGCACCGCCACCAGCACGATCCCGGTCATCAGGAACGACCGCTGCGCCGGCACGGGCGCGCCCGCCAGCAGCATGTAAAAGAAGGTGGTGAGCAAGGCCACCGCCGCCGCCCATTTCTTGATGGGTCGCCGCAACGCCACTGCCGGCACCAGCGCCAGACCGCCGCGCACCACGAAGAACACCAGCCCGGCGGCCAGACTCATGTGCAGTCCGGAAATGGACAGGATATGGGCCAGACCGGAATCACGGTAATCGTCCAGCACCGTCTTGGGGATCGCCCCGGTCTCGCCCGCCACCAGGGCGGCGGCCACGGCGCCGGTGCCGTCGGCGGGCAGAACCTCGATGATGCGGCGGGTGATCGACCGCCGCAATTCGTTCAGGGCCAGGCGCACCCGCTCGGCGCCCTCGGCCGGTGGCGACGGCAGCACTTCGGGCACGCCATGGGCGGTGCCGATGGCGCCCAGCCCCTGGAACCAGGCATGGCGGGCGAAATCGAAGGCGCCCGGCGCCGCCGGCTGGGGCGGCGGCATCAGCACCGCATCCACGGCGACGCGACTGCCGACCGCCAGTTCGGCGTCGCTTTTGACCCTGACCCGCACGCGCGTGGGGCGGGCGCCGTCCACCTCGGCCTTGACGTCGTCCAGGGTGATCCGCTGCCCGCCGCCGGCCAGCGGCTCGGCCTCGTCGATGCGGCCTTCCACCCGCACCTTGCCGCTGGGGCGTTCGAGGACCGGCGCCGCCACCTGCAGCGCCCGCAGCTCCGCCGCCAGAAACCCCAACGCCACCAGCGCCAGCGGCACCGTCGCCACCAGCCACGCGGCGGACTTGCGCACACCCCAGCACGCCGCTAGGGTACCGGCCAGCGCGACCGCGCCCCACCATGGGGAAGGTTCGGACGGGGCGGCGAAGTAAAGCGCGATGCCCAGCCCAAGGAAAACCGGCAGCCACAAAAGCCAACGGTCGCGCTCGGCCATCACCCCTGCCACAATGCCGGCGCCGCCAAGCGGGCCTAGCCTTTGGATCAGGGCCTTGCCTATCCTATCGGGCAGGAAAATCGCCATCCCCCCCATCACCGGGCTGTCATCGCCGCGAAGATATGATAGAGAGAGGCGGCCCGCCACTTATGGCGTAAGGAGTTCTGAGACTATTATGTCGGTGGTCACCCGTTTCGCACCTTCTCCGACCGGCTTCCTCCACATTGGGGGGGCTCGTACGGCGTTGTTCAATTGGCTGTTCGCCCGTCACCATGGCGGCCAGTTCCTGCTGCGTATCGAGGACACCGACCGCGCCCGCTCGACCCAACAAGCGGTGGACGCCATTTTCGACGGCATCAAGTGGCTGGGCCTGGATTGGGACGGCGAGGCCGTGTTCCAGTTCGCCCGCATGGATCGCCACGCCGAGGTGGCCCGCCAGCTGGTGGCCGAGGGCAAGGCCTATTACTGCTATTGCTCGCCCGAAGAGCTGGAAAAGATTCGCGAGCAGCAGCGCGCCGAGGGCAAGCCCATGCGCTATCCCGGCATCTGGCGCGACCGCGACCCGGCCGAAGCCCCCGCCGGCGCCAAGCCGGTGGTGCGCCTGAGGGCGCCGCAGGAAGGCGACACCGTCATCACCGACCTGGTCCAGGGCGAAGTGCGCGTGGCCAACGCGCAATTGGACGACATGGTGTTGCTGCGTGCGGACGGCACTCCCACCTACATGCTGTCGGTGGTGGTGGACGATCACGACATGGGCATCACCCACGTCATCCGCGGCGACGATCATCTGACCAACGCGTTCCGCCAGTACCAGCTGTACAAGGCGTGCGGTTGGGATATCCCCCAGTTCGCCCACATTCCGCTGATCCACGGCCCCGACGGCGCCAAGCTGTCCAAGCGCCACGGCGCGCTGGGGGCCGAGGCCTATCGCGACATGGGCTTCCTGCCCGAGGCCATGCGCAATTATCTGCTGCGCCTGGGCTGGGGCCACGGCGACGCCGAAATCATTTCCACAGAACAGGCCGTCGAGTGGTTCGACCTTGCCAGCGTCGGCCGGTCGCCGTCGCGCTTCGACATGACCAAGTTGACCAACCTCAATGGTCACTACCTGCGTCAGGCCGATGATGCGCGCCTGGTCGAGCTGATCGTGCCGCAGATCGAGGCCAAGGTCGGCCACGCCGTCGACGACGAGGGCAAGCGCCGCCTGACCGCCGGCATGGCCGGCATGAAGGAACGCGCGAAAACGCTGGTCGATCTTAGCGACTCGGCCCTGTTCTATGTCCGCCGCCGCCCGCTGGCGCTGGACGAAAAGGCCGCCAAGGCGCTGGACGACGCCGAGGCGTGCAAGCTGTTGCAGGAATATGTCCAGACGGTCGCCAGTGCCGACTGGAGCAAGCAGGTTCTGGAAGAAGCCGCCCGCGTTTTCGCGGAAGGCCGCGGCCAGAAACTGGGCAAGGTGGCGCAGCCCTTGCGGGCCGCGCTGACCGGGTCGTCGGTTTCGCCCCCCATCTTCGAAGTGATGGAGGTTCTGGGGCGCGACGAGGCCATTGCCCGCATCGGGGACATCGCTGGGAGAGGACATCCCTAACCGAACTCGCCGCCGGCCATATCCGGCGGCACGACGAACCGCCAACCAACCACCGAGACACGGGGAAAGCAGCAATGACAACCAAAGAAACTGTCACCCTTATTAACAACAGCACCGGCAAGCAAACCGAGATGCCGCTGCTTTCCGGAACCGTGGGCCCCAAAGTGGCGGATATCCGCAAGCTCTATGCCGAGCAGGACATCTTCACCTATGACCCCGGCTTCACCTCGACCGGTTCGTGCAAGTCGGCCATCACCTACATCGATGGCGACGAAGGCGTGCTGCTGCACCGCGGCTATGCCATCGCCGACCTGGCCGAGAACTGCGAGTTCCTGGAAGTCGCCTACCTGATCCTCAAGGGTGAACTGCCGAACCCCGAGCAGAAGGGCAAGTTCGAGAAGGACATCCTTCGCCACTCGATGCTGAACGAGCAGATGTCGTTCTTCTTCCGTGGCTTCCGTCGCGACTCGCACCCCATGGCCGTGATGTGCGGCGTGGTCGGCGCCATGGCCGCCTTCTACCACGACTCGACCGACATCAACGATCCGCACCAGCGCATGATCGCCAGCTACCGTCTGGTCGCCAAGATGCCGACCGTGGTGGGCTGGGCCTACAAGTACATGACCGGCCAGCCGTTCATGTATCCGCAGAACAGCCTGTCCTATTCCGAGAACTTCCTGCACCTGATGTTCGCCACCCCGTGCGAGCAGTACAAGGTCAGCCCGGTTCTGGCCCGCGCCATGGATCGCATCCTGATCCTGCACGCCGACCACGAGCAGAACGCCTCGACCTCGACCGTCCGTCTGGCCGGTTCGTCGGGCGCCAACCCGTTCGCCTGCATCGCCGCCGGCATCGCCTCGCTGTGGGGTCCCGCCCATGGCGGCGCCAACGAGGCCGTGCTGCAGATGCTGCACGAGATCGGCTCGGTCGACCGTATCCCCGAGTTCATCAAGAAGGCCAAGGACAAGGATGATCCGTTCCGCCTGATGGGCTTCGGTCACCGCGTGTACAAGAACTACGACCCGCGCGCCAAGATCATGCAGAAGACCTGTCACGAGGTCCTCGACGAGCTGGGCGTGCAGGACGAGCCGCTGCTGAAGCTGGCCATGGAACTCGAGCGCATCGCCCTCGAGGATGATTACTTCGTCCAGCGCAAGCTGTTCCCGAACGTGGACTTCTATTCGGGCATCATCTTCCGCGCCATGGGCATCCCGACCCAGATGTTCACCTCGCTGTTCGCCCTGGCCCGCACCGTCGGCTGGATCGCCCAGTGGAACGAAATGCTGACCGACCCCGATCAGAAGATCGGCCGTCCGCGCCAGCTGTACGTGGGCCAGCCCCATCGCCCGTTCGTCTCGCTGGACAAGCGTGCCTAAGCGGACATCGCATAAATCGTTACCGGAAGGGCGGCGCAAACTTGCGCCGCCCCGACGGCTTCCGCCCCCGGCCAACGACAATCAGACCCCTGGCCAGCGGCGTTTCATTCGCGCGACCGTAACCGTCGCGCTGGGTCTGGCGACCATGGCCTCGCTTTATTACCTGATCTGGGCCTGAACCGGCTTCGCAAGCGCCGCCATGCCGACCATCCTGACCCATCCCGCCCTTGCCATCGCCGCCCGCCTGGGCCTCGGCAAGGTCATCCCTGCCCGCTTGGCGGTGTGTGGGGTGGCGGGGTCCATCCTTCCCGATCTCGACGTCCTGGCCTTCCGCCTGGGCATCCCCTATGCCGCCCAGTTCGGCCACCGGGGTTTTTCCCATTCCCTGCTGTTCGCCTTTGGCGCGGCGCTCGTGGTGGCCTGTTGCTGCCGATGGCTGCGCGCAGGGTTCCTCAAGTCGCTGCTATTCATGTTTCTGGCGATCAGTTCGCACGGGCTGCTGGACACCCTGACCAATGGCGGCCTGGGCATCGCCTTGCTGTGGCCGTGGTCCGAACACCGCTATTTCGCCCCCGTCCAGCCCATCGAGGTGGCGCCGTTGAGCCTCGCCCGCTTCTTCTCCGAACGCGGGATAGCGGTCATGCGGTCGGAATTGCTGTGGGTATGGGCGCCCGCTCTTGCCCTGGCGGGAACGGCCTTGGTCGTGCGAAGACTGGTCGGCCGCCAGCGGATGAAATAGCCCCGCCCCGTACGCGTTGCCGCGCCCAGGTAGCGGCTTCATTCAGACCCTACACCGCCGGCAGTGCCTTGGGCGGCAGGAAGCCGGCCTGGACGATGGCGCGGACCTTGTCGAACGCCTTGACCTCGATCTGGCGGATGCGTTCGCGGCTGACGCCATAGCGGCTGCCCAATTCCTCGAGCGTGACCGGATCGTCCTTGAGACGACGCTCGACGAAGATCTCGCGTTCGCGCTCGGTCAGGCTGTCCAGCGCGCGAGCGATCAGGGTGCGGCCCTGCTTCAGCTCCTCGCGATGGGCGTAGGCCGTTTCCTGGTCATCGGAATCGTCGGGCAACAGCGTCACCGCTTCGGTGCCGCTTTCACCCAGCGGCACGTTCAGCGACGAATCCCGCCCCGCCATGCGGCGGTTCATGGACACCACGTCGGACTCGGCCACCTCGAGCTCGCGGGCGATGGTGGCGACGTCCTCGGGGGCCATGTCGCCGGCCTCGAACAATTTCAGCCGCGCCTTGATGCGGCGCAGGTTGAAGAACAGCTTTTTCTGGGCGGCCAGGGTGCCGATCTTGACCAGCGACCACGAATTCAGCACGAACTCGTTCAGCGACGCCTTGATCCACCACATGGCGTAGGTGGACAGGCGGAAGCCCTTGTCGGGATCGAATTTCTTGACGGCCCGCATCAGGCCGACATTGCCCTCGGAAATGAGGTCGGCCATGGGAAGGCCGTAATGGCGATAGCCCATGGCGATCTTGGCGACCAGACGCAGATGGCTGGTGACCAGCTTGTGGGCGGCGCCGGTGTCTTCGTAATCGACCCAGCGTTTCGCCAACATGAATTCTTCCTCGGCCTCGAGGACCGGGAAACTGCGAATGTCGCTGAGATACTTGGCAAGGCCGCCATCTTCACCGATGACGGGCAGGGTCGCGGACATACGCATCGTCAAATTCCTCCCACGAGCGAATTGACTGGCCCACCGCACGGGTCGGGCCAAGAGTCCTGAAAGGGCGGACAGCCCCGGAACAGGCACCGTCCACCAACTGACATTATGCAAACACCCCCCGCCGCGGTCAAGTTTCCCCTGGGCTGAAACAGCCAAGCCCGCCTGCCGGTTGCCTGCCCCCGAAGGCCAATTGCCCCCCTCCCCTTGCGCCCCCACCTGACCATTCGTCGCAGATTGCAGAGAGGACAAGGCCATGCGGATCGCCCAGGTGGCCCCTTTGAACGAGGCAGTTCCACCGCGTTTATATGGCGGCACCGAAAGGGTGGTGTCCTATCTGACCGAGCAACTGGTGGCCATGGGCCACGACGTCACCCTTTTCGCCAGCGGCGATTCGGTCACCTCGGCCCATCTGGTGCGATGCTGTGATCAGGCGCTAAGGCTGGACCCCGATTGCGAGAACCGGCAGGCCCAGCATGTATTGCAGCTCGAGCGGGTCATGCAGGCCGCCGACAGTTTCGACGTCATCCATTGCCACGGCGACCTGCTTCATTATCCGTGGGCCCGGCGCTCGCATGTGCCGGTGCTGACCACCCTGCATGGCCGACAGAACATCCGCGATCTGGCCCCGCTTTATCGCGAATTCAACGACATTGCCCTGGTGTCGATTTCCGATGCCCAGCGCCGCCCCATCGCGTGGGCGCACTGGGTGGCGACCGTTTACCATGGCCTGCCCGCCGACTTGCTGGCGCCCACCTACGCCCCCGGCAGCTACCTGGCGTTCCTGGGCCGGTTCTCGCACGAAAAGCGGTTCGACCGGGCGGTGGAGATCGCCCGAGGATGCGGCCTGAAACTGAAGGTCGCCGCCAAGGCCGATCCCCAAGACCAGCCCTATTTCGAACAGGTGGTGCGGCCGCTGTTGGACGACCCGCTGGTGGAATGGGTTGGCGAAATCGGCGAAGCCGACAAGGCCGAGTTCCTGGGCGGCGCGCTGGCCCATCTGTTTCCCATCGACTGGCCCGAGCCGTTCGGCGTGGTGATGATCGAGGCCATGGCCTGCGGCACCCCCACCATCGCCTGGCCCTGCGGCTCGGTACCGGAAATCCTTGAGAACGGGACAAGCGGTTTCATCGTTTCTTCCATCGAGGCGGCCGTCGCGGCGGTGGCCGCCTGCGCCCGCATCGACCGCGCCGGCTGCCGGGCGGCGTTCGAGCGGCGGTTCACCTCGGGTCGCATGGCCGCCGATTACGTGGCCGCCTATCGCCGACTGGGCGCCTTCGGGCGTCCGGCACTGAAGGTCTGCGAATAGGGTCAATCAGCTTCAGGGAAGACCGCGCATGAGCGACATCATCAAGGTCAAGGGCCACGCTTACGTGCTGGCCACCTCTCCGCGCGTGGCCATGCGCACGCTGACGCTGAAGGACGGCGACACCTTCGCGGTGTTCGACCGCTATGGCGACACCGGCAGCGTCGGATCGGGCGAACAGGGCATCTATCATCGCGGCACCCGCATGCTGTCGCACCACGAATTCCACCTGGGCCATCAGCGGCCGCTGCTGCTGTCGTCCACCGTGCACGAGCACAACGCGTTCGTCGCCGTGGACCTGACCAACCCGGACATCCCGGTGGGCGGCGAGCGGGTCATCCCGCGCGGCGTCATCCACGTCTTCCGCTCGATGTTCCTGTGGCAGGGCGGGCTGTTCTGCCGCATGCGGGTGTTCAATTACGGCGACCAGGAACTGGACACCGACCTGACCTTCCTGTTCGAGGCCGATTTCGCCGACGTCTTCGAAGTGCGCGGCGTGGTGCGTAAAAAGCGCGGGCGCACCTGGACCGAGGAAGCGTCGCAGGCCGCCACCATCTGCTACGAAGGTCTGGACGGCATCGTCCGACGCACCCGCATCGAGTTTTCCGAGCAGCCGACCGAGCTGTCC
>DATGXU010000458.1:0-3836 GCA_035298685.1 Magnetospirillum sp.
CTTAGAACATGAAGGTGCGGGCGCTGGCGAAGTGGGCGTCCACTCGCTGGCGGTCATGGGTGGCGAAGGCAACGCGCATATGTCCTCCTTTCAACGGCCGGTCGGGGCCGGAATTGTCTGGATCGGCTTCAACCAGCCGCAACCGCCGGGTCACCATGGGCGTGCTCCGCGTGGTGGACGGGCATGGAGTGACCATGGCCGGGATGCTCCATCAGAATGTTGCCCAGGGTGAAGATCAGGTCGCGGGTGCCGCGATAGCCCAATACGGTCTGATGGGCGGCGCCCAGCCGGTCGAATACCGGGAAACCGGCGCGGTGCAGCGGGATGCCGTGGCGGCCGGCGATCAGGCGGGCGTTGGCGTTGGCGATGATCAGGTCGGCGCCGCCGGCTTCCAGGATCTGATCTTCCAAATCCTCGAAATCGCCGATGATGGCGGTTTCGCTGGGCAGCATGGACAAATGCGGCGAGGGCAGGGACGACACCGCGCCGACGATGCGGGCGCCCAGGTCGGCGCACAGCGAGGCATAGGTCCACAGGAAGGACGGCTCGCCCGCCACCGCGATGGCGCGGCCGGCGAAGAAGAAATGTCCGTCCAGCATGGCGTCCACCAGTTGCGAACGCTGGCGGCGGTATTTGGCCGGAATGGGCGTGCCCGAGGCCGAGGACAGGCAGACCATCAGCTTGTCCACCGCCTCAAGGCCGGTCAGGCGGTCGAACAGCACGAAGGGAACGCCGGTCTTGGCCTCCAGCGTTTCGGCGGCGATGCGCATGTGTTCGCCAACGGCGACGGTCAGGCAGGCGCGGTTCATGCCCTTGACCTGATCCAGCGTGGTGCCGCCCAGCGAGGTGGCGACGTAGTGGTCGGGCACATGGCCGTCCAGCGATCCCGACAGGTCGGGCAGCATCACCGCCTCCAGGCCGAAATCCTCGACGATCTCCTTCAACGTCTCGACGTCGCCGGGGGTGAGGTGGCAGCCGGCCAGCACGTTGACCCGCTTCAGCGGCGCCTGGGTGGACGGGCCGGGGACGATGGCGCGGATCATGGCGCCCACCGCCTTGCCCCAGCCGGTTTCCAGCGAGCCGTCGAAATCGGGCGCCGAGCAATGCACCACGGTGGTGCCGCCCAGATCGCGCGAGCGGGTCAGGATGCCCTTGAGGTCGCCGCCCATGTCCTCGCCGCGGGTTTCGGTCAGCGCGGTCGAGATCAGCCCGATCATGCGCGGCTTGGCGCGCTTGACCATGTTGTGCAGGGCTTCCTCGACCTGCTCGGCGCCGCCCAGGATGGTGGACACCTCGTTCATGGCGGTGGTTTGCAGCGGGATGGCCTCGCGGAAATGGCGGACCATCATCACCAGGGCGAAGGCGGTGCAGCCCTGGCTGCCGTGGAACAGCGGCAGGCTGCCCTCCATGCCCAGGAAGGCCATGGCGGCGCCCAGCGGCGCGCTGACCTTCAGCGGGCTGGTGGACAGGGGCTTGTTGTGGCTGATGACAAGGGCCATGGCGGTCACACCTCCCACGGAGCGGGCTTGCGTACCTGCTCCCAGATCGGGTTGTTGATCATCAGGTCGATCTGGCGGACCATCTCGACCATGCCGTCATAGGCGGCGTAGCCCACGTGGCGTTCCTGATTGATGTCGAGCCAGGGCGTCTTGGCCTTGAGCGCGACGAATTGCGAGCGGCCGCCCGACAGCATCATCTCGGCCTTGCCGTCCTTGAACATGGCGTACATGTCGCGGGGCGTGATGGCGTCGGCCAGCTTGTCCTCGTCGCCGCCCAGGCGCTCCAGCGCCTTTTGCGCATCCTCGGCGGTGGCCTTGCGCACCGAGCTGCCGACCACCTCCATGCCCACTTCCTGCAGGGCCTGGATGACCGACCAGCTTTTGACGCCGCCGGTGTACAGCAGCACCTTGCGGCCGCGCAGGCGCGCCTTGAACGGCTCCAGCCGCGCCCAGGCGCGGGCTTCCTCTTCGGCGATCACGGCTTCGGTGCGGTCGAGCAGGCCGGCATCGGCGCCCTTGTCCACCAGCATGCGGGCGATGTTGCGCAGCGCGTCCGAGGTGTCGGAGATGCCGTAGAACGACCCCTCGTAATAGGGGATGCCGTATTTTTCCTTCATCTTGCGCGCCAGCGTCACCAGTGCCTGGCTGCACAGCACCATGTTCGCCTTGGCGGTGTGGCTGGCCGCGACGTCCAGGTAACGGGCGTCGCCGGTGATGGAACAGCGCAGCCGGATGCCCAGGCGGGCCAGCAGCGGGCGGAACTGGTCCAGCTCGCCGGCCACGTTGTATTCGCCCAGGATGTTGATGTCGGTGGGGCCGGCATCGTCGGGCTGGTGGGTGCCGATGACGTGCTCGAACAGCGCCTCGCCGCCCAGCCGGTTGCCCAGGTTCTTGGAACCGACGAAGCCCGGCGCGTTGACCGGCACCACCGGCACGCCCATGCGCTCGGTGGCGGCCTTGCACACCGCGTCCACGTCGTCGCCGATCAGGGCGCCGACGCAGGTCTGGTAGACGAACACCGCCGGCGGATTGTGGCGCTTGATGGCTTGGCGGATGGCCCGGTACAGCTTCTTCTCGCCACCGTTGACGATGTCGAGGTTCTGCATGTCGGTGGTGAAGCCCAGGCGATAGAGGTTCGAACCCGTGCTCCACGAATTGCGGGTGTCCCACGAATTGCCCTCGCAGGCGATGGGGCCGTGGACCAGATGCACCACGTCGGTGATGGGCTGCAACGCGATCTTGGCGCCGTCGAAGCAGCACCCGCCGGCCGCCGCGCCAGGGGTCAGCGGCTTGCCGCAGCCCTTTTTGCGGTCCTTGTCGGACTTGGCCTGGTTCTTGGCGCAGCCGGGCTCGACGAACAGTTCCTGGATCTTGTGCTTGAGCATGGGTGGCGGCCCTCCTCAAAGGTCACGGGAGAGGGATGCAAGCCCTGGGCCAGCCGAAGGAATGGCGGAAAGCCTTGCTTTCGGGCGGCGGTGTGGCGGGCAGTGTCGCAGATGCGACAATGGGGATTGTCGGTTCGGAGCCATCGACGCGCAGGCGAAAAGAAACCCCGGGGCGTTGCCGCCCCGGGGCTCAGTTTGACCAGTCCGCTTTCCGACGTTAGCGGGTGAGGTCGTAGGAAATGTCCGACGCGGCGTCGGTGGTCTCGAAGATGCGATCCAGGATCTCGACCAGCACCCGCAGCGCGCCCTGGTACCCGAAGGTGGGGAAGCGGTGGTGATGGTGACGGTCGAAGATCGGGAAGGTCAGACGGATCAGCGGGATGCCGACGTCCTTTTCCAGGTACTTGCCGTAGGACGAACCGATCAGGAAGTCGGCGGGCTCGGTGAACAGCAGCGAGCGCAGGTGCCACAGGTCCTTGCCCTTCCACACCTGGCCTTCGGCGCCGAACGGCGACGAGGCGAGCAGGGCCTTGACCTTTTCTTCCCACTCGGTCGAGCCGTTGGTGGACAGCACGTGGGTCGGTTCGCAGCCCATTTCCAGCAGGAAGGCGGTCATGGCCAGGGTGAAGTCGGGATCGCCGAAGATGGCGAACTTCTTGCCATGCAGCCAAGCCTGGCTGTCGGTGATGGCGTCGACCAGACGGCCGCGTTCCTTTTCGATGGACGCCGGAATGGCCTTGCCGGTCAGTTCCGAAATCTTCATCAGCAGGGCGTCGGTGGCGCCGATGCCCATGGGATAGTTGAACGAGGCGACCGACTGGCCCTTGCTGGCGACGTATTCCAGGGTCTTCGGCGTGCAGTATTCCTGCAGGCTGACGGTGGCCTTGGCGTTGATCGAGGCGCGGGCCTGATCCAGCGTGGTGCCGCCGTCGAACATGCGGTATTCGCCGTC
>DATGXU010000459.1:0-6755 GCA_035298685.1 Magnetospirillum sp.
GCCTCGGTGACCAGCGACGGCGCCGGCCGGCCCTGGGTGCTGTTGCACCGTTTGGGCAGCAAGCCGCCGGAACTGTTCACCTGGCGCGACGGCGTGGTGATGCGCGACCTGCTGAGTGAAAGCGGCACCAGCGTGGCCGGCCTGGCGGTGGATCGGAAGGGCACGGTGTGGCTGACGGTGCCCACCCACAATGCGCTGGGCGAGTGGCGCGGCGGACGCCTGACCCTGCATCCGCTGCCCACCGCCCGGGCGTTGCCCATCGCCGTGGTGGCGGCCGAGGACGGCGGCGTGTGGGTCACCGAGTGGGATGGCCGCAAGCTGGCCCGCTATGACGGGGCCGGCAAGTGGCGGGAATATCCGGTTCCCGAGGGCGAGGACGCCCCCATCGCCCTGGCCTTCGCCCGCGACGGCGGGGTGTGGTTCTCGACCTTGCTGGCCTACGACGTGTTTCGCCTGGACCCGGCCAGCGGCGCCGTCACCCGCCATGCGGTGCCGCCGCCGGCGCTGGCAGCTGCGAATTCGGCCTATGGCGCCTGCGCCGTGCCGACGGGCGAAGGGGCCAAGGATGTGGTCAGCCTGCCGGCCAGCCGCCATCCGCGCCTCTATCCGTCGCCGCCGGCGGTTCAACTGGAAAGCTATTGCAACACCGGGTGCCACACCTGGCAGCGGGTCGAGCAGGCCGGTCAGCGCCGCACCGACTGGACCGCCACGGTCGATCGCATGATCGACGTCAACGGCGCGCCGTTGTCGCCGGAACAGCGGACGATCCTGATCCAGTACCTGAACGCCACCTACGTGCGGGGACAAAAGTGACCGGTGGCGCCATCGTCGAGGCCGAAGGGCTCGCCAAGACCTATCCGTCCGGCGTCACCGCGCTGGACGGCGTGGACTTGCGGGTCCAGCCGGGCGAGGCGGTGGGCATTCTGGGTGCCAACGGCGCGGGCAAGACCACCTTGATCCGCATCCTCAGCACGCTGATGCGGCCCGGTTCCGGGCGGGTGCGGGTCTTCGGCCTGTGCGGCGCGGCCCACGGCCCGCGTATCCGTGCCCGGCTGGGCGTGGTGTCGCAGGATTGCACCCTGGATCACAGCCTGACCGTGCGCCGGAACCTGGGCTTTCACGGCGCCTTTCACGGCATGCCGCGCGCCGCCGTGCGCCGCCGCGCCGACGAGTTGATGGCATGGCTCGAGTTGGGGCGGTATGCAGACACGCCCATCCATGCCCTGTCGGGGGGCACGCGCCGCAAGGTCATGCTGGCGCGCGCCTTGCTGACCGAACCCGATCTGCTGGTGCTGGACGAACCGACCACCGGCCTGGACCCGGACAGCCGCGCCGCCGTGTGGGCGCGCCTGCGCCAATGCCGCGATGGCGGGACCACCCTGGTGGTGTCGACCCATCACCGCGACGAGGCCGAGGCGCTGTGCGACCGCACCGCCCTGATGGAGGGCGGCCGCCTGCGGGCTGCCGCTGCCGAGGACATCGACCGCTGGTTCGCCGGGGGTGGCCATGGCGATTGATCCCCGGCCCTGGCTGGCCCTGGCCGGGCGTTGCCTGGCCGAAGGCATGCTGGACTGGCGCAACGCCTTTCAGCGGCTGCTGTTCCAGCCGCTGATCTATCTGCTGGCGTTCGGCGGCCTGCTGTCGCCCTTGGGCGACGTCACCCGGCCCGCCGTGGTGGCGCCCGGCATCGTCACCATCGTGGTGATGAACGCCGCCCTGGCGGTGGTCGGCGGCATGATGTCCACCGGCTATTATTTCCGGGTCATGGAGGCGTGGCTGCTGATCCCGGTGTCGCGCGGCGGCTTCGTCGCGGCGCTGGTGGGCGGCGCCACCGCCATGGCGACCCTGGCCGGCATCGCCGCCATGGTGCTGATCCGTCTGGTGCTGGGCCTGGGGCCGGCGCAGCCGGGGCTGGCGCTGGCGGCGGTGGTGTTCGGCGGCGCCGTCTTCGCGCTGGTGTTCGTGGTCGGCTTCACCGTGCCGCGCACGCCCGACCGCGCCCAGGACATCCTGTCCTATGTGCTGCTGCCCATGATGTTCCTGGGCTGCACCTTCTACAGCTGGGACAGCCTGGCCTGGCCGTGGAACCTGCTGGCGCTGGCCATGCCCACCACCTATCTGGCCGAGGTGCTGCGCGCCACCTATGCCGGCGTCTCGGGCATGTCTGCCATGGTGCTGGTTCCCGGTGCCGCTTCCGTGCTGGCGCTGCTGGGGCTGGCGGCGCGTCAGGCCTTTCTGCGCCGCTTCCGGGACTATCCGTGGTGAGGCGGGGCCTGCTGATCGGCGCCGTGGCCTGCATGCTGGCGGCGCTTCCCGCCCGAGGCCAAGAGGTCGAGGTCATCGGCCGCGACGAGATCGCCGCCCTGCATCCGTCGTCGCTGATCGAGCTGCTGACCCGGCGGGTGGGCATTTCGGAAAGCGGCGGCAATCTGGCCATCCGTGGCGTTCCCAAGGTCGCCGTGCAGGTGGACGGCCACGCCTGGGACAGCACGCTGGTGGCGCTGGAACGCCTGCGGGTCGAGGACATCGAGCGCATCGAGATCTATCGCGGCGCCGCCTCGGCGCGGTTCGGCGCCCAGGCCCTGGGCGGCGCCCTGGCCATCACCACCCGCCGCCAGGGCGGCAAGACGCGGCTGGCGGCCAGCCAGACCGGCGATTCCCTGGGCGGCCACCAAAGCCGGATCGAGGCGGAAACCGGATTGGACCGCGTGACCCTGGGGCTGACCGCCGAGGACAGCCGGCACTGGCGCACCTTCAACATCGACCCCGACAACAACCCGTTCGACCATCTGGCGCCGGTCGAGCGGTCGTACACCGACCGCCGCGTGGTCAAGGCCGAGGCCGGAACCGGCGACGACGACCTGAATGCCCGTCTGGGGCTTGAAGTCGCCCAGGATGCCTTTCACTGGGGGCGCCCCAATTATTACCGCGACGACACCAGCGCGATCCCGCATCTGTCGGTGGGCGCCGCCTGGGGCGAAACCACGCTGGCCGGCAGCGTCGAGGTGCATGACGTCAACATAAACATGCTGCGTGACAAGGGCGGGCGTGACGGGGCCGGCCTGGACCCCAACATGCGGCTGTGGGAACACGACCAGTCGCTGGCCTCGGCGTGGGAACTGCGTGCCAAGCCGGTGCGCCTGGGCCTGAACTATCGCTGGGACACCGAGGATTCGGAACAGACCGACTATGCCAGCGGCGCCAGCCTGTTCCGCATGTACGACGCCATCGAGACGGTGTCGGCCGACAGCGCGGTGGCGGGGGAATTGTTCGGCGGCCTGCGTGGCGAGCTTGCCGGCCGCTGGGACCGCTACCGCTATCTGGACACCCGGCTGGAAAGTCCGGGCGGCGGGGTGGTCAGGCCCGAGACGGTGGAACTGTCGGCCTTCAACCCCAAGGTGTCGCTGGGCTGGGCGGCGGGCGGCGGCGTCGACCTGCATGGCTCGGTGGGCAAGGGCTTCGTGCCGCCCAGCCCGTCATCGCTTTATTATCGCGAGGCGTCGCCCACCCTGGTCACCCTGGCCAACCCCAATCTGCGGCCCGAGAAATCCTGGACCTGGGATGTGGGCGCCTCGGCCGAGGGCGATGGCGTCAAGGCCGGGGTGACGCTGTTCCACACCTTGTGGCGCGACAAGATGGAGGCGGTCACCACCCCCGGCACTCCGGCCATCGCGCAGATGCGCAATATCGGCAGTTCACGCTCGCGCGGCGTCGAATTGTCCATGGCGGCGGCCCTGGACGACGGCTGGTCGGCCGAGGCCAACGCCACGTTCACCGACACCCGCATCCTGCAATCGGCCGACCGGGAAACCGTCGGCAATCGCCTGCCCAACATGCCAACCGCCCGAGGAACGCTGGCGGTGGCGCGCAGGTGGGGCGAAGGCTGGAACGCCCGAACTCAGATGACCGCCGTGTCGTCGCAGTTCACCGATTCGCGCAACCTGGATGTGGACGCCAACGGCACACGCTGGCGCAAGGATGCCTATTGGACCATGGACGCCCAGGTGTCGCATCCGCTGACCTTCGACGGCGCCGAGGCCGAGGCGGTGCTGGCGGTGGACAACGTGTTCGACTGCCGGTACGAAAAGAAGTTCTTCGAAATCGATCCCGGCCGCGTCATCCGCCTGCAGGCGGTGGTGAAGTTCTGATCCCTATTTGAAGATATAGGGCTGCACGCCGTTGCGGCGGGCCAGGTGCTGGATCAGGAATTTGGCCAGCGTATACGACATGCTGGCAAAGCGGATGCGGGTCCAGGCGCCCACGTGGCCGACCACTTCGCCCCGAACCGCCATGCTTTGCGACAGGCCCAACTGGCGGCCGTCGCGGGGGAACAGCGTCATGGACAGCACGGTGCCGATTGCGGCGTCCAAGGTGGCGACGCGAATGCCGCCCACCGACACGTCGTGGACGTCGTGCAACTTGTCGCCGATCCGGACCATCAGGCCATGCTGCTCGAACCGCTGGTAATGACGTCGGTCGTCGACGTCGTGCGGACGCATCAGGTTGGCAAGCCGGGAACGGTGCTGAGAATGGGTCATCTGTTCTGCCCTTTGGGATGGCCCCTTTTAGCATAGGCAGAGTAAACCCGATTCACGACGTAATTTAACGTCGCGTAAACGCCTATCGATATCGGTCGGCCAGGCTGGCCGCCAGGTCGGCCGCCAGCCACGAGCATGCCAGGTGAGACGTGCACGCGCGGCGGCCGTTGCATGCCAGCATCTGATCCACCTTGGCGGCGACGGCGCGATGGTCCATGGTGTCGGTCTGGGCGCTCAAGGCGATCAATTCGTTCAGGCACCGACGATTCTGATGGTCGCTCATGATCCGCCCCCGCGTTACCACCATTCCCTGGGCAATATTTTGGCCTGCCCGAGTGGTCTGCCCAATAGCGCAACCAGCGAAGCCAAGCTCTCCGACGTATAGCCGCACTGTTCGAATGGATAAGGGTGTGTGCGCAAGCCCTCGACAAAATGGGTATTTTGCTATCCCCTATTTAGTCGGGCGTGAGGCCCTGTCGCACAGGAATTAGCATGGAGTTGGCGCGAATGGCGGCCATCGAATGGCACGAGGGGCTGAATGTGGGCATGGCGTTCATGGATGACGACCACGCCGAGGCGGCCCGGCTGATCAACACCATGGCGGCAAGCGCAGGGCCCGAGCGGATCCAGGCGTTGCGCCATTTCATCGATCATTGCCGCGAGCATTTCGCCCGCGAGGAAGCCATGATGGCCAAGACCGGCTTTTTCGCCCAAGGCTGTCATGCCGAGGAACACAGCCGGGTGCTGGCCGAACTGGACGGCGTGCTGGCGCGCCTGCTGGCGGGCGACGGGCAGGATGCCTATTTCGCCACGGCGCTGCCGGACTGGCTGATGAACCACCGCAACACCATGGATTTGGTCACCGCCCAGTTCGCCCGCTCGGCCGGCTATACCGGCTGACACCATATCCCGCTGATCGGAACCGATCAGCGGGCGCCCTCAATCGGCGGGCGTGTTTCTCCGAAACACTGGCCTCCCGCGGCATAAGCCGCGCGGCCCCTTGGGCCTAACCAAATCCTGATGAGTTCCACTCACCGGGATTTGGTATGACACCAAGCCACGAGACGACGGTTCATTGCGGCTCGGCCGGCTGGACGTTGGGTGTGGCCGGAATCGGCTCGGGCACGCGCTCGATGTCCGGCGCCGGCGGTGGGCCTGGGGGCAGCGCGCCCTGTTGCTGTTCCGGCGTGCCGAGATCCCGCCGCTCCGGAACCGCCTCGCGGTTTTCCGCCGGAAGCTGGCCGGTTTGCGTGCCCGGGGCGCCGGCCTCCAGTCCCAAGGCGGCCAGGGTTTGCTGGTCGGGGCGGCCATTGGCCTGCATGTTCTGGTCGCGCTGGAAATTGCGCAGGGCCTGCTGGGTGCGCGCCCCCCACCGCCCATCGGGCCGGCCGGGATCGTAACCGCGGTCGGCCAGGGTCTGTTGCACGTTGCGCACCTGATCGCGGCTCAGCCCCACCCGCGTGGCACTGGATGGCGTCGCCATGGCGCCCTGGCGGCGCGAGGTGGGCACGTAGTCGCGTGATCCGGGGGCGCCGGCCGAGGCCCGTTGCGAGGCACCGCCGATGACGCCCAGCGCCGCCAGGGTCTGGGCGTCGATCTGGCCGCTGGCGTTCATGCGCTGGTCGCGCTGAAAGCGGCGCAGCGACTGTTCGGTGCTGTCGCCGAAAATGCCGTCCTGCGGCCCCACGTCGTATCCGCGCGAGGCCAGGCCGCGCTGCACGTCGCGCACCAGATCGCTCGACAATGCCTGCTGATTGCCGGCGGCGGTGCTGCCGGCGGGCGCGCTGCTGGTCTGGGCGGATTCGCGGCCGCCCATCATGCCCTGGCAGGCGGTCAGGCTGACCGCCAGCACGGCGCCGGCCAGAACGGGCATCACCCTTTGCTTGTCCATGTGTCGCTCCTCCTCCTGGGACGCATCCACATGGGCAAACGCGCCGATCAACCCGCGCGTTCCGAAGGGGAAGGGATTACCCCGCCGGGAAGCGGCGCGGTGGCGCGCTGCAGCCAATTCCGCGCGGCTTCGTCCAGCAGCGGCGACAGCTCGCTGCGAACCCGCGCGTGATAGCCGTCGATCCACGCCCGCTCGCCGTCGTCCAGCAGGGCGGGATCGATCAGCGCGCGGTCATAGGGCACCAGCGTCAGGGTGTCGAAGGCCAGCAGGTCGCGCTCGGCCCCGTCCGGCTGTTCGGCGGCTACCACCGCCACCAGGTTCTCGAT
>DATGXU010000460.1:0-12118 GCA_035298685.1 Magnetospirillum sp.
GGTGCCGAACACCTCGACGTCGACGTCGTCTTCGGCCAGCCGCTCCATGATCCTGACCATGCGGGCCACCGGCACGGTGATCGAACGCGCGATGGTCACCGCCACGCCCAGGGCCAGCAACGTGCCGATGATTGCGGCGCCGACGCTGATGCGGCTGGTCGAGGCGAAGGTGTCCTCGGATTTTTCGAATTCTTCCTTGGCGACGCGCACCTGCAAATCGATCAGCGCCTTGAGGTTGCGGGTGACGCCTTCGAACGAGCGGCCGCCGTCCTTGGCGATTTCGGCGCGGCCACCCTCGGCGTCGCCCGCGCGCAGTTGCGTGGCGATCCGCTCATAGCGCTCCTTGTAGGCCACGCGGCTTTCGGCGAAGGCCTTGGCAAGCTCGGCTTCCTCGGGAGTCAGGTAGGTGGCCATGTACTCGGCCCATACCTTGTCGACGGTACGCTCGAACTCGTACATCTGGGTCAGGTTGCGGTCGCGTTCGGCGGCATCGTTGGCGGCCAGGGCGGTGATCAGCCTGGCGCGCAGGCGCTGGATGGAATCCAGGATCTCGGACAGCTGCCCCAGCGGCACCGCGCGGTCGGCATACACCGTGGCCAGGTTGTCGTGCATGGCCGACATGCCGCGCAGCCCCATGGTCATCACCCCCACCACCAGGGTCACCATGATTGCCAGCAAAATAGCCAGACGGGCACCGATACCCAGATTCTTCATGCTCCCCCTCCGAAGCTGAACGACACAATGGTGCATCCTATCAGCGCCTTTTGGGAGTGATTTTTGTTCACTCTCTCGCTTTCGGTTGCTCGGGCGCTTGGGGCTTTCGAGAAAAGGTGGCGAGTTCATACTTAAGGCGCACTGCCGCACCTCTTAAGCACAGGAAGACATGCTCTGACAAGGGGCAATAGCCTAAGTTTTGAGCTTGCTCAAAAAAAAGGCCGCCGGTTTCCCGGCGGCCGTGGTTGCGGAACCTGAGGTTGGAGCGGCGGTTCAGCCGGCAAGGGCGCTTCGGCGTTCCTCGACCACCTTGTCGGCGGCGCGCCCGGTCAGCTCCTGCAGGTGGTCGAACGTCCACAGGAAGGTGCCGACGCCCATGGTCAGCGAGCGCAGCTCGACGATCAGGTCGCCCATTTCCGCCTGCGGCAGATAGGCCGACACGGCGTCCCAGCCCGGCCAGCCTTCCTTGGCGTCATAGCCGAGGATCTGGCCCCGGCGGCCCGAGATGATGCGCTGCGCCTTGGAGGTGTATTCCGCGGGCACCGACACCTCGACCCGCAGGATGGGTTCCAGCAGCACCGGCTCGCATTGCGGCAGGCCCTCGCTCATGCCCAGCCGGGCGGCGGTCTTGAACGCCATGTCCGAGCTGTCCACCGCGTGATAGCTGCCCTGGGTCAGGGTGACCGCCACGTCCACCACCGGAAAGCCCAGCGGCCCCTGGCGCAGGAAATCGGCCACGCCTTCCTCGACGGCGGGAATGTACTGCCGGGGGATGACGCCGCCGACGATCTTGTCCTCGAACACGAAGCCCGAGCCGCGCGGCAATGGGCGGATGTCCAGATAGACGTCGCCGAACTGGCCGTGGCCGCCCGACTGCTTCTTGTGCCGGCCATGCACCGAGGTGGATTTGCGGATGGTTTCCTTGTAGGGCACGGTCGGCTTGCGGGTGGACACCGCCAGATTGAAGCGGCTTTTCAGCCGTTCCAGCGCCACCTGCAGGTGGATTTCGCCCTGGCCCCACAGCACCAGTTCGCTGAACTCGGCATTCTGTTCCAGGCGATAGGACGAATCTTCCTCGACCAGCTTGGTCAGCGCGCCGGTCAGCTTGACGTCGTCGCCCTTTTTCTCGGCCGACAACGCCAATCCGAACAGCGGCTCCAGCTGGAAGGCGGGCTCGGCCATCACGGCCTCGGCGCCGATGGTGGCGCCGGTCGCTACGGTATCGAGCTTGCCGAACGCGACGATCTGGCCGGCGCCCGCCTTGGCGATCTTGGCCGGGCCATTGGGGGCCGGCGCATACAGGCCCGAGATGCGGCCGACGCCCAGCGTCTGGTTGTCGGCGAATTCGCCGGCGAAGATGCGGACATAGGACAGCTTGCCGGTATGACTGGCGTGCACGGTCTTGAACACCTTGGCCGAGGCCGGGCCGGCGCTGTCGAGGCCGGCGCGCGCCGCCGCCGCCTCGGGCGCCGGAACTTCGTGTCGCAGGGCCTTCCACAGGCGGGTGACGCCGGCATCGGCGTCGGCCGACCCGAAGAACACCGGCACGATCAGGTCGTCGGCCAGGTCCTTGGCAAGGTCGCCGTACACCTCGCCGCTGGGGGGCTGAACGTCTTCCAGCAACTCTTCCATCAGGTGGTCGTCGAAATCGGCCAGGTGCTCCAGCATTTCCTGGCGGGCCTGGCGTTCCTCGTCCTTCAGATCTTCGGGAATCTGGATCAGGTCCGAGGTCTGGCCCGGCCGGTATTTATAGGCGCGCTCGCTGACCAGATCGACGAACCCCACCACCTTGTCGCCCTCGCGGATGGGCACCTCGCGCAGAACCAGCGGACGATCCGACACCGCCTGCAGCGCCTCGAGCGATTCCTTGAGCCGGACGTCGGCGCCGTCGACCTTGTTGATGAACAACAGGTGCGGAATCTTGCGTTCGTCCAGAAACTTCAGCAGCGGCGCCACCATGACGGCGCGGGCGGGATCGGGTTCGACCACCACCACGGCGGCGTCGATCACGGTCAGGGCGTTGTAGGTGTCCTGCAGGAACTCGACCGAACCGGGGCAGTCCACCAGGGTCCAGCGTTCACCCAGATATTCGGCGGCGACGATGTTGGGCTCGACGCTCATCTGGCGGGCGCGGGCTTCGGGGCTGGAATCGCCGACGGTGGTGCCGTCCTTGACGCGACCCTGGCGGGCAACGGCGCCGGCCCGCAACAGCAGCGCCTCGAGAAGCGAGGTCTTGCCGCTGCCGAATGGCCCCACCAGTGCGGCGGCGCGCGATTGCAGTGCTAACTTGTCGGTCATCGGACCCCTCCCTAACCAACCCATTCACCGGGTCCATGCTTTCAGGTGGCGTGGCGACTGGCAAGGGGGAATGGACGTGGAACGGGGGCGACTTTCGGGTAGGGGCCTAACCCGAAAGCCGCATGCCGACGTCCAGCACCCAGGCGGCGGCGGCCGGTCCGCTCAGGCGGCGCGCATAGGCCAGGAAGGTCTCGCGCATGATCTCGCTGATGATGCGCTGGACGCGGTTGTCGCTCATGCCGTGCTCGCCGTCCATCAGCACCCAGACCTCGCGGCGCTGGCAGGGTACCCGGTGGGCGCGGCGGCCAAGCTGGAACAGCGCCAGCGCCTCGAGCGTCAGCAGCGTGGCCAGGGCGTGCATGGACAGCGTGCGGTCGAAATGCAGCGCCATCACCACCAGGGCGATGCCCAGCAGCCCCAGCCCGGCGGCGCGGCGGACGGAAAGGTCGGCGAAATAACGAATGCGGTCCATGGCGGCACCTCGCATCTGTCTTGCGGGCCGGTCGGGGGCCCCTCCTTCAGTCCCAAGCAATTCGCGGGCCATACCGGAATGCGCCGCCAATTCCCTGCCGCCCGGCGGCGGGCCGGGCGTTCCCTGCTTCACATGGGATGCGAAGCCGACGAATCCATGCCCGATTTGCGACACATGTCGGACACGACGGCGGCAGGTCGTCCCCCGGATCGCTTGACGGATCAGGCGCCCCCGTCTAAACCCGACCCCAACTCCATCAACGATTCCAGCCTTGCCAGCGGAGGGCCCATGGCCGCGTATCAGTACATCTACGTCATGAAGAACCTGACCAAGGCCTATCCGGGCGGCAAGGAGATCATGAAGGGTCTCACCTTGTCGTTCCTGCCGGGCGTCAAGATCGGCGTGCTTGGCGCCAACGGCGCCGGCAAGTCGACCCTGCTGAAGATCATGGCCGGCATCGACAAGGAATATGGCGGCGAGGCGTGGGCGGCCGAGGGTGTCAAGATCGGCTATCTGTCGCAGGAGCCGCAGCTAGATCCCGCCAAGGACGTGTTGGGCAACGTCATGGAGGCGGTGGCCGAGACCAAGGCGCTGCTGGACCGCTTCGACGAGGTGTCGGCCAAGTTCGCCGAGGAACTGTCCGACGACGAGATGAACGACCTGATCGCCGAGCAGGGCGAGCTGCAGGAAAAAATCGACCATCTGAACGCCTGGGACCTGCAGCGCACCATCGAGATCGCCATGGACGCCCTGCGCTGCCCGCCCGGCGACGCCGACGTCGCCACGCTGTCGGGCGGCGAGCGTCGCCGCGTCGCCCTGTGCCGTCTGCTGCTGTCGCGCCCCGACCTGCTGCTGCTGGACGAGCCCACCAACCACCTGGACGCCGAATCGGTGGCGTGGCTGGAACGCTTCCTCGAGGATTACAACGGCACGGTGATCATCGTCACCCACGACCGTTACTTCCTCGACAACGTCACCGGCTGGATTCTGGAACTCGAGCGCGGCCACGGCATCCCCTACGAGGGCAACTACACCAGCTGGCTCGAGCAGAAGCAGGCCCGCCTGGCCCAGGAAGAGCGGGAAGAGACCGCCCGCCAGCGCGCCATCCGCGACGAGCTGGAATGGGTGCGCGCCAGCCCCAAGGCGCGCCAGACCAAGAGCAAGGCCCGCATCACCGCCTTCGAGGATCTGGTCGCCAAGTCGCAGGAAAAGGCCACCGGCCCCGCCGTCATCAGCATTCCGCCGGGCCCGCGCCTGGGCGGCAAGGTCATCGAGGCCGACAACGTCTCCAAGGGCTTCGGTGATCGCCTGCTGTACGAAAACCTGTCGTTCAAGCTGCCGCCGGGCGGCATCGTCGGCGTGATCGGCCCCAACGGCGCCGGCAAGACCACCCTGTTCCGCATGATCACCGGCGCGGAAAAGCCCGATGTCGGCACCTTCACCGTGGGCGAGACGGTCAAGCTGGGCTATGTGGACCAAAGCCGCGAAACCCTGGACCCGGAAAAGACCGTGTTCCAGGAAATCAGCGACGGCCAGGAAGAAATCGACCTGGGCAAGCGCAAGATCAACGCCCGCGCCTATGCCGGCCTGTTCAACTTCAAGGGCGGCGACCAGCAGAAGAAGGTGGGCGTGCTGTCGGGCGGCGAGCGCAACCGCGTGCATCTGGCCAAGATGCTGAGCCGTCCCGCCAACGTCATCCTGCTGGACGAACCCACCAACGACCTGGACGTGGAAACCCTGTCGGCGCTGGAAGACGCGCTGGCGGAATTCCCCGGCTGCGCCGTGGTCATCAGCCACGATCGCTGGTTCCTCGACCGCATCGCCACCCACATCCTGGCCTTCGAGGGCGATTCCCAGGTGGTGTACTTCGAGGGCAATTACCAGGATTACGAGGCCGACCGCCATCGCCGCCTGGGCACCGACGCCGACCAGCCGCACCGCATCAAGTACAAGCCGCTGGTGCGGTAATAACACGACGGCGCGTCTCGACGGGGACGCGCCGCTTTTCTTCGCCGGTTGCGCCCGGCAATCATTGCGCTACCATGCTTGCCGCAAGCGGGAGCATTCGGCGTGCGTATAGGCGTGCTTTTCCTGACCCTGGCGACCGTGGTCTTCCTTGGTTGGCTGGGGATGTTCGGCGGCGGAATGGCGTCGCGCACCACGGTTGAACTGGATGCGCGCCCCGACGCCTATCGCGATGCCCGCCGCACCTTCGCCCGCATTCAGTCCGATCTGGAACGCACCGCCGCCGGCCACGAGCCATGGCCGTTGCCTGCCGGCATCAGCAGCGATCCGCTGGAATCCATCGTCGACGCCTATCGGCTGTTCCGTGACGGCAACGTCAAGGCCATGGACATGCAGTTGAAGGCGCTGGCGTTGAAGGTGGGCGACCGCCTGAAAACGCCGCCGGCCGAGATGCCCGCCAACGCCTGGCCGGGCACCTTGGCCTATTTCGGCAAGCTGGCCGCCATCGCCGCCGAGGCGCCGGAACCCGCCGCCCGGCTGCTGGCGACCATGCGTCAGGTGGACGGCGTGCTTTCCATCGAGGCCGATCCCTTGTTTGGAGGTCAATACGAGAGCCATCGCGTGGGCGAAGGCTATGTCGAGCCCCACGCCGCCGCGTGGCTGCGGCTGCCGTGCCGCACGATCATCGGCCGGGTCGAGGCCCTGCGCGCCGCCCAGGCACGGTTGGACGAGTTGGCCGGGCCGCTGTTGAGCTGCCCGTCCGACATCACCGATCTGGCGGTGCTGGAGGCGCAGGCCAAGGCGCCGGCCATGCTGCCCACTCGCACCCAGGTGCTGCCGCCGCGTCTTGCCATGTCGCTTGCCATCGAACCGTCGGTGCCGGCGCTGCCGTGGGACCACGAGATGGCGGCGGCCTGGATGGACGAAGACCCCGATGCCGCCGAGCCGGTGCTGGCCGCCGACACCAGCCCATCGGGCCTGTTGGATTATGCGCTGTTCCTGCACGCCTTCCGTCCCGCCGGCCCCGACAATCAGGCCCGCATCCATGCGCTGGTGCGGGCGGTGGAGGCCCTGGCCCAGCCCAAGGCCCACGCTTGGCTGGCGGACTATGTGGACCAGGCGCTCCCTCAAGACGGCGGAGACGCCGCTCTGGTGCGGACGTTGCGGCTAGCGGCGCTGACCAATGTCGCCGGCGAGTACGTCATCCCTTGTCCGGTGCTGCGTGCGCGCCCCGCACTGCTGAATGCGGTGCGGCCGCTGTTCGGCGCCGGCGGCGACAGTGCCCTGCCACGCTCGGGCTGCTCGGAGGGGCGCGGGGTGGTGCGGGGATTCCCCGAGGCCGAGGTGGCCGCCTATGTGGAGGCGTCGGTCGAAGCCGACGGCCATTATCTCGCCACCCATCGCGGCGCCGCGTTTTTGAGCATGAAAACCGACCGCGAACGCCTGAAGCTCGATCCGCGCGGCTTGGCCGCCGAGGAGCCGCCGGCCCTGGACCATCCCTATCAGGTGTGGGGCATGGCCAGCCTTGCCAATCGCGCGGTGGAAATGCGGATCGCCGCCCTGTACCGGAACGCCCACGAACGCCTGTCGGCGTGGTATGTGCGGCAGGGCCTTGCCGCCGACGAAGCCGCGCAGGCGGCCAAGACCGGGCTGTTCCAGGCGGTGATGGGCGCCCAGTGCGGCGGCGACGTGCCGGCGCCGTCGTTGCGCGGCCTGCTGCTGGACAAGGCGCCGCTGGCCGACATCCGCGACGCCCTGGCCGGGAAAGAGCCGCCGGAAGTGACCGCCTGCGCCTACCATGCCGGCATGGACCCGCTGCCGCACGTGGCGGTGGGGCATCCCCAGGCCCTGCTGATGATGCTGGACCGGGGCGCCCGGGTGGACGAACGCAACAGCTTCGGCAAGACGCCGCTGATGGTGGCGGCACAGCAGAACCTGCCCGAAGCCGCGCGCCTGTTGCTGGACCACGGCGCCGCCGTCAACGCCACCACCTGGATGCGCGACGACGACGCTTCGTTGCGGCACGACGGGCGCAGCCCGCTGATGTACGCCGCCGCCAGCGGCTCGCTTGCGGTGATCAAGCTGCTGCTGGAGCGGGGCGCCGACCCCCACATGGCCGACACCAATGGGCGGCGCGCCGTCGATTATCTGCTGGGCTTCGGGCCGGTGCCGGCCAATTTCCTGTTGTCGGCGGACGAACGCGCCGAGGCCGCGCGCCTGCTCTATTGAGGGTTCCTTAACCCCCTTGCGCCATGGTGTAGCCAATGGTTGAGAAGGGGCTGGGCATGGCCGTCGGCACGCTTGCGGATTATCTGTGGGGCAACAAGTCCAACGAGTTCTCCGGCTTTTACGGCCAGGCCTCGACCGACGCCTATTCGCTGACCACCGACAGCGCGGGCAAGACCCGCATTCCCACCCTGGCCGACGTGGGCGCCGCCAGCAAGCCCGAGGACAAGCTCAAGCTGCTGCAGCAGATGGCCGACGTGGTCAGCGTGCAGGCCGATGCCGGCATCGCCACCGGCCGCGCCGACGGCGTGCCCGGCATGACCAAATCGGCCAAGGAAATGCTGTCGGCGCTGAAAACGGTGGTGGACGGCCTGAAAACCACCGACGGCTCGGTGGCCGACGGCGCGGCCGACCCGGCGCTGAAGGATTACCGCAGCCAGATCGCCGGCGCGCTGACCTCGCTGCGTAATGCCATGGACAAGGTCGGCACCCTGACCGCCCGCGCCTCGTCCGAGGTGGCCAGCCAGACCGCCAGCGACCTTGCCGCCCTGGACGATCAAGCCGGCAGTCTTGCCACCTTGGCCGGCGGCACATGGCGCCGCAGCGGCACCAATTTCCGCGCCGATCCGTCCAAGCTGGTGGATATCCTGGTCTGACGGCACCGCCGCCTATTTGGTGGCGATGAACACCGACGCCAGGTTGGTCGCGTGCAGATCGCGCCCGAAATAATGGGGGCCGACATGGACCTTCTCCAGGATGCCGTCGTCGACGGCGCGCTGGAAACCGGCGAAAAAGTCCGTGTTCACCGCTCCGTTCAGCATGTTTGCCTGATCGGGGCTGAACGCGCTGTGCGGGGCTGCCTGAAAGCCCAGGGGCTCGACGGCCACCAGGGTGACATCGGCCGATAGCGCCCCGATCTGCTCGAAGAACGACCACGGCAGGCTGCGCGTCATGTAGATGGCGAAGTGCACGAACAGCAGGACCTTGCGGCAGGGCTGCAGGAAGGAAAGGTCGGGCGCGGCGAAGTCGAAATCGCCCACCTCCAGCCGCATGTCGGGCTGGAATTCCGCCAGCCTTTTGGTCAGGCGGCGGCCGCTTTCCGACACCTCTCGCGCCACATAGGTGGCCCCACGCGGTGCGCCCTGGTGGAACAGCCGGAAAAGCTGCAGGCCGTAGCCGCTGCCCAGTTCCGCCACCGTATCGGCATCGCCGGCGAAATCGGCAAGCAACTGGCTGAGGTTGAAGCCCACATAAGGGGGAAGCCTGACCGCCTCGCCCGCCAGCACGCCGGAATGGGGTTGCGCCAGGGTGACGATCGGCGACGTTCCTTCGTCGGTCAGCACCACCTTGCCGGTGAAGTTGCCGGCGTGATCGGCGATCACCGTCAGTTTCAGGCGATCGTCAGCCGCTTGGAACAGGTTCAGGATGCGGGGAAGCGAGGTTTCGCCCGAGGCGATGATCTCTTCCATCAGCCGTTCGCGGGCAGCCCAGGCAAGCTGATAGTAATTTGCCCAATTGGCGACGACGGTCGCCCCCTCGGGCAATACCTGCATTTCCCTGGTGCCCATCGGTCGCCCGCCTGTTGCGCAAAGATGGCCAGCTTAGGCAGCTCATGTCCGTGGTGCAACAGCGGCGGCGGGAACGATCAGGCCAAGGGGCCACCCTGCTGGAAGGGCGGCACCGCGATCACGCCGTCGGTCATCACCGCGTGAAAGAAATGCGGCACCCGGCCATGATCGAAATCGATATCGTGCAGCACGTAGCCCAGGTCGCGTTCGCCGGCCAGGGCGGGGTCGGGATGGATCACCTCGTCCTTGCCCAGCAGACGGAAATGGGCGGGGAAGCTGCGGCAGCCCAGGCTGGGGGGATGGAAGCACCGCCCCTTGCTGGCGCGCCGGGTGAACATTTCCAGGTGCTTGGCGGCGGTGTCCTCGGGGCTGGCGCGCGAGGTCAGTACGAAATGGGCCTCGATGACATAAGACACGTCGCGCAGGATCAGGCTGACATGCTGGGGCGGGCGCGGGCCGTCGTCGCCATGGGATTGTCGCCGCACCGGCTCGAACCGCACCGGCTTCAGCACGGTGATGCGGTCGACCACCCAGCGGATGGCCGGCTTCCAATGGATGGCTTCCAGAATGCCGCGCGCCGCCGATGGGGTGATGACGTCATAGGAAACCCGCTCGACCTTCATTTCAGGGCGGGTGAAACAGGCCCGCTCTCCCCAGACATGCAACCTGACACCGAACGCCATACTCGCGTCTCCTTACCACCGGTTGTCAGCGTAGCGGGCCAATCTCGGCGGAACAATACCAACTGTTGTTAGGGGTGGTGGCGGCTGACGGTATGCATTGGTAGCGTTTTCGCGGCGGCCTTGACCTGGCACGTAAAAATGGCACCATGTGGTTTCTGTGCGTACCGAAGATAACCATTGCAGCCATCTTTCCGTGCGCGTCCATCCCCTCGGCCGGGAGCCGACCATGCGCGTTCTTTGTCTTGCCACGCTTCTGCTGACCCTGGCGCCTTTTGCTGTCGTTCAGGCCGATCCCGACGGGTCAGTGGTCGGCCGCATGGGCCCCATAAGGTTGCGCGCCGGATTGGTGCTGGAGTGCGATGCGTCGGGGCAGGCCAGCGACATCGACACCAAGGGGCGCAAGCTGCTGCTGGCCAAGTCGTGCGGCCCCTATGTGCTAGGCGCGCCCGACCTGTCGGGGATGGACCTGCGCGGCGCGAACCTGGCCGAGGCGCAGTTCGCCGGCGTGTCGCTGAAGGGGGCGGACCTGCGCGGCGCCTTGCTGGACGGCGCCGACCTGACCGGTGCCGAGATGCGTGGCGCCAAGATTCTGGGTGCCCGCTACAGCAGCAAGACCCAGTTTCCCGCCGGTGCCGCGGGCGAGCGTCTGCGCGCCGAGATGGTGCCGGTGGTGTCCACGCCGTGGGCGTTCCGCTCGCCCGGGCGCATGCAGGGGCTGGACGGCCGCCATCTGCACGACGATCGCCTGAACGGCGACTGGTCGGCCGCCGCCAGCCTTGCCGGCAAGACCCTGTCGGGGATGACGCTGGTGGCCGCCCGGCTGCGCGCCGCCAATCTGGTCGGGACAAAGCTGAACGACAGCGATCTGACCGGTGCCGATTTGCGCGACGCCGATTTAAGCGGCGCCGACCTGCGCGGGGCCAACCTGACCGGCGCGTTGCTGGAAGGCGCGCTGCTGCTGGGCGCCCAGGCCGATGACAAGACCCGCTGGCCCGATGGTTTCGATGTGGTGGCCGCCGGGGCGGGTGCGCCCGCGGCGAAGAAAACCCAGGCGGCGCTGGCGGCGCTGACCAAGGCCGGGGTTCTGCGCGCTGCCACCGCCGCCGATCTGGACGGCTGGCGAGAGGCGGCGGCCTTGCCGCCTGATCGCTTCGGCCGCCAGTTCAAACCCCAGCCGCGCTTTCCGCTGTCGCGCACCTGGGTTCTGCTCAAGCAGGCGGATTTGGGCGACGGATTCGCCGGCCCCGACATCCAGGGCTTCATCCTGCCCGCCGGGGTGCCGCTGCCGCTGGGCATGCGCAAGGGCGGGCCGCTTTATCGCATGGCCGACGGCACCTGCCGGGGGCCGTTCTGTCCGATCGCCGCCCAGACGGGCGAGTACAGCCATTCCCTTGGCGGCATTCCCTCGCATGCCGCCCTGAAGGCCGCCGCGCCTGGATGCGTGATCGAGATCGAACCGGACGCCGTGATCCACGCGGTGGTGGGATATGAATCACGCCAGCCCGCCCGTTTCCTCGACGATGGCAACCGGCCCGGCCGGGTGGATGTGACCGTCACCGAAACCACTCGCCCGGTGGCGCTGTTCCTGGCGTCGTATGAAGGGGTGGAATGGAACGTCGCCACCGTCCCCGGCGCCCGCGTGGTGGGGGCCTATGTGGCCGGCTATCATCGATCCGCCTTGCTGGGCTTGCCCAACAGCGTGCCGGTGGTCGTCAACACCTATGCCGACCGGAAGGAGGCGCCCTGCGCCAAAATGCCCGGCTATAACGGTTCGGACTGGCGGCGCGAAGGGGCGGCGCTGGACCGGGTCGCCACCGCGGTTTTCGGCAGCGGCGCCGACGAGGTTCAGTCGTTCCGCGACAACACCGCGGTCACCATCGGCCCCGCCATGGGGCCGGGGCCCCTGGTGCGCTCGAAGGATCGGGGCGATCCCGACGCCGTGCGGACCGACTGGCTGCCGACGGGTGTCGAGGGCCTGCGCGCGCTGGAAGGCCAGCACAAGATCCGCCGTGCCAGCCAGAAGGAACTGCTGGCCTGGGTCGAAGGCTACGAAGCCCGGACGCGGCGGCCGCTGAACCTCAGCGGGCCGGCCATCGCCTGGGTGCTGACCGGGGCGACGCGCCTGCCCGGCCATCCCGGCGGCTGGGACAACATCTTCATTCTGCCCAAAGGCGCGGCCATGCCCAACGATC
>DATGXU010000461.1:0-3579 GCA_035298685.1 Magnetospirillum sp.
GCGCAGGACGCGATGGCGCCGGCGCCGGCTTCCACGTCGGCGATGGTGTCGGAAATGGCCTGCATGGCGTTTAGCGCCCGGTGCGCCACCTCCAGGATGGCGTCGATCTGCCCGGTGATTTCGTGGGTGGCATGCTCGGTCTGGTTGGCCAGCACTTTCACCTCGCCCGCCACCACGGCGAAGCCCTTGCCCGCTTCGCCGGCGCGGGCGGCCTCGATGGTGGCGTTCAGCGCCAACAGGTTGGTCTTGCCGGCGATGGTCGAGATCAGCTCGACCACGCGATTGATCCGCTGGGTGGTTTCGGTCAGTCCGGCCATGACGTCCTGCGCCGTGACGGTGGCATGAACCGCCTGCCCGGCCTTATGGCGGGTATTTTCCAGATGCCGCCCGATCTCGTCGATGGAGGCATGCAGTTGCCGGGTCGCGGCCGCCACATTGTCGGCGCTGGACAGCACCTGCTCGGCGGTGGCGGCCGAGGCGGTGGCGCCTTCGCTGGTCCGCACGGCCACTTGGTGCAAACGCTCGACCGCCGCCGCCATGTCGCCGGAGATGTGGGTGATGTCGTGCACGGCGGCGTCAGCCTCGCCTTCCACCGTCAGGGCCATGCCGCACAGCGCCTCGCGCTTGCCGGCCTCGGCGGCTTCGCGCTGACGTTCCTGTTCCGCCTGCAAACGCAGGTTTTCCTCGGCGTTGCGACGAAACACTTCCAGCGCCTGAGCCATCTTGCCAATGGCGTCGCCACGATCCAGGCACGGAACCGCCACGCGTGTGTCGCCGGTGGCGATGGTGGCCATGGCGGAACTCATGCGCGACAAGGGCTGGGCGATGCCCCGCGAGATGCTGACGGTCAGCACCACCGCCAACACCATGCCGATGCCGGCGACCGCGATTTCCCACTGGGCCATGGCGTCCATTTTCGCTTCCGACGCGGCGGTGCCTTTGGCGCTGGCCTCGCGGATCATGGCGACCAGCGCATCGGCCTCGGTGTCGATCTGGGCCGCCAGTTCGCGGGCGCTGGTCTTCAACTCGGGCAGCGCCGTTCCAGCCTCGCCCCGGCCCATTTCCTCACGAATGCGCGCTTGTGTGGCCTGGTACTTTTCGCTGAGAGCGGCGATGGATTCGGCCTTGGCCCGGCGCTGCGGATTGACGATCGAGGCGATCAGCTTGGTCTGTTCGTTACGGGCGGCATCCAGCGCCGCCGTCGCCTGCTGCCAATCCCCGTCGTTGCCGCTGGCGGCGGCGGCGGCAACCTTGACCCTGGCCTGGGCGAAAACCCGAACCACATGTTCGGTCTGCGTGGCGTTGCCGGACTGACGCTTCAACGTCGCCACCGTGTCGTCGGCCACCTGCTGTTCAACCAGGCCAACACCCACCAGGGCAATGATGATGACACACATGACGCCAAACGCGGCCATAAGTCGCGTGGAAATTGCCATACGGCGCAGCATCGCCCGACCCCAACCTGAATTTCACACGGCCTTATACGTCAATTTGGGGAAATCGGACATAGGTTATATGCCCTATGCTATCCACCCGGGGTTGCCGCCAGGCCGACGCAGCCCAGGGGAAACCCCTCCCCGCGCCAACCCCCAATGGTATGCTTGCGAAAGCCAGCAAAAACCCTTAGAACCGCGTGGCTCGGGGTGTAGCTCAGCCTGGTAGAGCGCCAGCTTTGGGAGCTGGATGCCGGAGGTTCGAATCCTCTCGCCCCGACCATCCCTTCCGCCATGCGTGCCCCTCCCGGTGTCGGTTCCGGCTTTAGGTGGGACACGATAGGCTTTAGCTGGGACATTTCCAGCTTTAACCGGGACGGATCCGCTCCCGTTAATTGATCAAGCCAAAGAAAAACCAGTCAGTTGAGAGCGACTACCCCTGCCTTCGGTGCGGCGCGGTTGTGGGACACGCGCTTCCCGCAGTTACGTATTTTTTCGAATCGAACTCACCTACAGCCCTGACCTTGAATCAGCCCGCGACGGTGTAGGCCATTGCCTCAGTTCGACATTTGTTCTTGATGTGCGGCGCGCCCTGGTATAAAAATTATTAGAGTGCCCGCCGCTGTCGCAAAGCGACGGAGAACCGTAATCGGATAACACTCCGCCTCGGATGAAACGACGGCCCGCCCACGGATTGCCCCGGTGGCGGAGAACCGGGCGAAGCATCTGCTCATGAAAAGTTCAACCGCGCCGACGATAGTCCGGCGCTTGCTGATGTGCCCATGGGACAAGCCAATGGGCCATGAGGAGGAGTTTCATGTCCTGGTTTAACCTGAAGAAGGCGATGGGGACGAATTACTTGGTCGATTCGGGCGACATCGTGAATACCAAGAAGGCGCTCAGTCAGTTGGGCTATTACGATGCTCCGCCCCATCGCGGCATCGACGATTGGACCGATGACGCTATGTTCAACGGCATTCGTGCTTTCCAGCAAGACAAGGGCTTGAAGGTTGATGGGTTCATGCGCCCTGGCGGCCCGACTGAAATGGCGATCAACGCCAATCTGGCCGAAGGGGATGCCCAAGGCGATCAACTCGCTTTCGGCGGTTCGCTTCCGAATATCATCTTAAAGAGAACGCCGAAGGGCGGTGGCAATGGCGGTGGCAGCTGTTATCCTGATCGCGGTCCCGGCTCCAACGAAGACTGCGACCGGCTCGCGGATTTAGATGAAGCGGAATGCCGCAAATTGCCGCTTCCACGCCTGCGGCAGCCCTGTTGGGAGTCTGCAAACCAACGAAATGCGGCCTGCAAGGCAGGACGCACGATGCCTCCGTTGAATACCAATGGCTGGTGAATGATCGAAGAGTTTTCCATTGAGTTGGTTGTTGAGGGAGCCGATGGCTCCCTCTCCCCCTTTCACATCTACGTGGGCGCCCCGGAAGTTCGCGACGGCATGCATGCATGCCTGTGGTGGTGCAGCCTCATGAAGGAACCGCATTGGCAAGGTGGCTATTCTCCGGAACAGGCTTATCGCGAGGCCTTCAAGACGATTGCCCGGCTAATCGACGGAGATGGTCTAGGTTTGAAGCGAACCGGCGGGCAGCCCTTCGTATTGGAAATACCATTTCCAAATCCCCCCAACGGGTTTGGGGCTGATTGACGAAGGGCCGTCTGCGCATTTCCTTCTAGTCCGCCGCTGGGCGGGGAGCGGCGCATAAGCCAGCAAATCCGTCCGGCCTAAAATCCGTAAATCTCGATCCATGCGCCTTATACCAAGATGCGTTGATCGGAAGAGATCAACGTCGCCCTCAGGCGGGGGGCGGGTTTCTCCGCCCCCTGGCCTCCCGCGGCATAAGCCGCGCGGCCGCACTTGTGGCCGTCCAAGCCCCAATGAGTCGTTCGCATCGCGATTTGGTATTAACAGGCAGTCGGTAGTCCGGCCCATGGCGAGTAACAGGCCTGACATCCCGGTTACTCAGTCCGCTTCCCGACACCTATCGTGCGCCCGACTGCGGCACCAAAGCCCAATCGCCGTTGCGGATTTCCACCATGTGGAACGACGACAGATCCAGCCCCAGGTGGTCGGTGGGCGACATGGTGAAGATGCCGCCGGTGCCGACGAAGTGGCGGGTTCTTTCCAGCTCAT
>DATGXU010000462.1:0-6613 GCA_035298685.1 Magnetospirillum sp.
GATTGCCGGCGGCGGATTGCGCGGACGCGGCAGACGGCGGCGCAGCCGGTTCCGCCAGCTTGGCCGGTTCGTCGGCCTTTTTCTTGGGGGCGCTTTTAAGGCGCGCATCCAGGGCGGCGATGGCGCTGCGGTCGGACTCGATCGCCTTGACCCAATCGGCGCGGTCGTTGCGCAGCAGGGTCTCGAAACCTTCGACCTTGGCGATCAGCGCACCGGTCAGGTCTTCCAGCTTGCGGGCGTTGTCGCTTTGCAGGGCGACCTTGATCTTTTCGATCTCTTCCAGCAGGTCGCGCTTGATCCAGCGGGATTTCTTGTCCAGGTCCTCGCCCATCTTGGTCAGGCGATCCTCGACATCCGTATTGATCTGGACCTTGATCTCATAGGCCGACTTGACGAGGTTGGCCATGTACATCATGAGCCCGCCGCCGACGATGAGAATCACCCCGGCCGCCAAACTGATGATCAGGACCGTGGAAAAGCCCATGGTTCGCCTGTGACGCCGACGTTTAGTGAAAACCTGGGCTAATGTCCTTCAACGGACCGGGCATTGCAACACCTGTTCCGCGCTATTTGCGCGGTGCGATCATGACAACTACGGAAAGGGTTGAGTTTGTTGCGCAGGCGGAACGGCGCCGGCGCCCTCTTTTCGCCACGCGGCTTCGGCACGATGATGATCCTGCAACCGCTTCCAACTGCCCGAGGGGCCCCATGAGCGTGTTTTCCGATTGGATCAAATCCAACGGCGTCTCCGAGGTGGAGTGCCTGGTTCCCGACATGTCCGGCGTGGCGCGCGGCAAGATCGTGCCGGCCGGGAAGTTCGTGTCCATTGCCGAAAACCGTGGTCTGCGGCTGCCGGAAAGCATTTTCGTGCAGACCGTCACCGGCGACTATCCGGAAGAGGACGTCACCAGCGTCGCCAACGGCGACGTCTATCTGCGCCCCGACGCCGAAACCATCCGCCGGGTGCCGTGGTACGACGAACCCACCGCCTGCGTCATCTGCGACTGCGCCTATCTTGACGGCCGCGCGGTGGAAATCAGCCCGCGCAACGTGCTGAAGCGGGTGCTGAATCTTTACCACGCCCGTGGCTGGCAGCCGATCGTGGCGCCCGAGCTGGAATTCTTCCTGGTCAAGCAGAACACCGACAGCGACTATCCGCTGGAACCGCCGGTGGGGCGTTCGGGCCGGGCGGAAACCGGGCGGCCGGCCTATGGCGTCGACGCCGTCAACGAGTTCGAGGGCCTGTTCGACCAGCTTTACGCCTATGCCGAAACCATGCGGCTGGACGTGGACACCCTGTCGCACGAGGCCGGCAACGGCCAGATGGAGGTCAATTTCGACCACGGCGACGCGCTGGAACTGGCCGATCAGGTGTTCCTGTTCAAGCGCACGGTGCGTCAGGTGGCGCTGAGGCGCGGCGTCTATGCCACCTTCATGGCCAAGCCCATGCAGAACGAGCCGGGCAGCGCCATGCACCTGCACCAGAACGTGGTTGACCGCAACACCGGAACCAATCTTTTCGCCAACGAAGATGGTTCCGACACCGAAATGTTCCGCCATTTCATCGGCGGCCTGCGCAAGTACCTGCCGCAGATGATGCTGATGTTCGCCCCCAACGTGAATTCGTTCCGGCGGCTGGTGCCCGATTTCGACGCCCCCATCAACCTGCATTGGAGCCGCGACAACCGCACCGTCGGCCTGCGCGTTCCGGAATCGGGACAAAACGCGCGCCGGGTGGAAAACCGCCTGGCCGGGGCGGACGCCAATCCCTACCTGGCCATCGCCGGGTCGCTGGCCTGCGGCTATCTGGGCATCATGAACAAGGTGGACCCCGGCGAGCCGCTGTCCGGTTCGGGCTATACCCGTGCCCATTCGCTGCCCTGGCATATGCATGACGCCCTGGAAAAGCTGAAAGGCGCCCGCAGCGTGCGCGAAGTGTTGGGCGAGGATTTCTGCGATGCCTATATGGCGGTCAAGGAAGCGGAATGGGGTGCCTACCAGCGGGTGGTTTCCAGTTGGGAACGCGAATACCTGCTGCTGAACGTCTAGGTTTTCAGCTCGGTCGCGGCCTTCCGGACAGGATGACGCGGGGGGCGTGAAAAACATGCGTGCAAAGGGGCGCAAGTTGTGTTGACACCGCCCCCCTTAGGCTGCATACCGGCCCTTGGTCGAGAGGCTGGGAGGCTCCCCTTGACCGTTCCACCCACGAATCGACAACGGGGGACGCTTATGTTCGCTCGCCTGACCCGCTTTGCTGCCGCTGCCGTCATCGGTTTGGCCGCCACGGCCGCCCATGCCGAAGACAAGGTGCTGAACGTCTACAACTGGTCGGACTACATCGCCAAGGACACCTTGGAGAAGTTCACCAAGGAAACCGGCATCAAGGTCAAGTACGACACCTACGGTGACAACGAGGTGCTGGACACCAAGCTGATGGCCGGCAAGTCCGGCTACGACGTGGTGTTCCCGTCCGCTTCGCCGTTCTTCGCCCAGCAGGTCAAGGCCGGCATCTTCCAGAAGCTGGACCTGTCCAAGATCCCCAACGCCGCCGGCGTGGACAAGGAAGTCCTGGCCAGCCTGGCCAAGGTCGATCCCAACAACGCCCACGGCCTGCCGTACATGATGGCCGCCACCGGCATCGGCTACAACATCGACAAGGTCAAGAAGGCCTATCCGGACGCGCCGCTGGATTCGTGGAAGATCCTGTTCGACCCGGCCGAGGTCGCCAAGCTCAAGGGCTGCGGCGTCGCCATGCTGGATACCCCCACCGAGGCGGTGCCGGCCTATCTGGCCTATAAGGGCATGGACCCGCACGCCCAGACCACCGAGTCGCTGAAGGTCGCCATGGACGGCCTGATGCCGATCCGTCCCAGCCTGCGCTACGTCAACTCGGAAAAGTACCGCGCCGACCTGGCCAACGGCGACATCTGCCTGGCCCAGGGCTACGTGGGCGATCTGGTGCAGTCGCGCAACCGCGCCAAGGAAGCCAAGAAGCCGCAGAACATCGGCATCGCCATCCCCAAGGAAGGCGCCATCGTCAACATCGACGTCATGGCCGTTCCGGTGGACGCGCCGCATCCGGCCGAGGCGCTGGCCTTCATCAACTTCATCCTGCGCCCCGACATCATTGCCGACATCACCAACGAGACCGGCTACGCCAACGCCGTGCCCGCCTCGCTGGCCAATGTGGATCCGGCCATCAAGGCCGACCCGGTGATCTTCCCGCCGGCGGACGTCAAGGCCAAGCTGTTCACCGCCGCTCCGCCGGCTTCCAAGGACTATGACCGCGCCCGTGCCCGTGCCTGGGCCAAGTTCCGCGCGGCCAAGTAAGCAGGACCCCCGCAGTGGCAATCGTCGTTCGTTCGACCCGCGAGGCGGAAGACAAGGCCGGCAAGCCGCCGGCCATCCGCATCGAGGGAGTGAAGAAGCAATTCGGTGACGCGACGGCGGTTGCCGGGGTCGATCTGATTATCGAGGAGGGGGAGTTCTTCTCCCTCCTCGGTCCTTCCGGCTGCGGCAAGACCACGCTCTTGCGCATGCTGGCCGGGTTCGAGACGCCGACCGATGGGCGCATTCTCATCGCCGGCGAGGACATGACCGGGGTGCCGCCCTACGAGCGCCCGGTCAACATGATGTTCCAATCCTACGCCCTGTTCCCGCACATGACGGTCGAGGACAACGTCGCCTTCGGTCTGAAGCAGGACGGCGTGCCCAAGGCCGAGATCAGGGATCGCGTCGCACAGGCGCTGGAACTGGTCCGCATGGGCAGCTTCGCCAAGCGCAAGCCGCATCAGATGTCGGGTGGCCAGCGTCAGCGCGTGGCCCTGGCCCGCTGTCTGGTCAAGCGCCCCAAGGTGGTGCTGCTGGACGAGCCGCTGAGCGCGCTGGACAAGAAGCTGCGCGAGCAGACCCAGTTCGAGCTGGTCAACATTCAGGAAAGCGTCGGCATCACCTTCGTCATGGTCACCCATGATCAGGAAGAGGCCATGACCATGTCCACCCGCATCGCGGTGATGGACGCCGGCCGCATCCTGCAGGTGGGCCGCCCGCACGAGATTTACGAATACCCGGTCAACCGCACGGTGGCCGACTTCATCGGTACCGCCAATTTCTTCGACGGCGTGGTGGAAAAGGCCGAAGGCGGCACCCGCTTCCGCGCCAACGGCATCGACGTGCCGCTGGCGGTGGAAGGCGATCTGGCCGGCGGCACCGTCGCCTCGATCATGGTGCGCCCGGAAAAGATCGCCATGACCCGCGAGCCGCAGGCCGGCGCGGTCAACCAGCTGCGCGGCAAGGTGGTCGAGATCGCCTATCTGGGCGACGTCTCCATCTATCACGTCAAGCTGGGCAGCGGCCCCACCGTACTGGTCACCAACGCCAACCTGCGCCATGCCGCCGTGCCGGCGGTGACCTGGAACGACGAAGTGGTGCTGTCGTGGCACCCCGGCAACGCGGTGGTGTTGCCGTGAGGATGACCGGCAGGCGCCAATTGTGGGGCCGGCGCGCGGTGCTGGGCATTCCCTATGTCTGGCTGCTGGTGTTCTTCCTGGTGCCGCTGCTGATCGTCGCCAAGATTTCCATCTCGGAAATCCGCACCGGCGTGCCGCCCTATGAACCGTTCCTGGAATTCGCCGACGGCGCCTTCGTCGGCATCCGCGCCACCGTCAACAACTTCGTCCTGCTGTTCGAGGACGATTTGTATGTGGGCGCCTATTTCCAGTCGCTGACCATCGCCGGCATCTCCACCCTGCTGTGCCTGCTGATCGGCTATCCCATGGCGCTGGCCATCGCCCGCGCCCAGCCGTCGCGGCGGTCGCCGCTGCTGCTGCTGGTGATCCTGCCGTTCTGGACGTCGTTCCTGATCCGCGTCTATGCCTGGATGGGCATCCTCAAGGACGAAGGCTTGCTGAACGGCTTTCTGATGTGGCTGGGGGTGATTTCCGAGCCGCTGGTGATCTTGAACACCGATGCCGCCGTCTATATCGGCATCGTCTATTCCTATCTGCCGTTCATGGTGCTGCCGCTTTACGCCACGCTGGAAAAGCTGGACCCGGCGCTGCTGGAGGCGGCGGCCGATCTGGGCGCGCGGCCCATCCGCGCCTTCCTGTCGGTGACGCTGCCGCTGTCGCTGCCCGGCATCGTGGCGGGCTCGCTGCTGGTGTTCGTGCCGGCGGTGGGCGAATACGTCATTCCCGATCTGCTGGGCGGCGGCGATACCCAGATGCTGGGCAAGGCGCTGTGGGACATGTTCGCGCTGAACCGCGACTGGCCGTCGGCCGCCGCCCTGGCGGTGGCCATGCTGGCGGCGCTGGCGGTGCCCATCGCGCTGTTCCAGCGGTGGCAATCCAAGCTGGACAGTGCGGAGGGCTAGGGGATGCGGCGCTCGGTCTTCCTCACCTCGTGCCTGGCCTTCGGCTATGCCTTCCTGTATCTGCCCATCGCACTGCTGGTGGTGTGGTCGTTCAACGGCTCGCGCATTGTCAACATCTGGGGCGGCTTTTCCACCAAGTGGTACGGCGAGCTGACCCGGAACGAGGCCTTCCTCAATGCCGCCTGGCTGTCGCTGAAGGTCGCGGCCACCAGCGCCACCGCCGCGCTGGCGCTGGGCACCCTGGCCGCCGTGGTGCTGGTGCGCTTCGGCAAGTTTCGCGGCCGGCTGCTGTTCAACGGCCTGATCGCGGCGCCGCTGGTGATGCCCGAGATCATCCTGGGCCTTGCCATGCTGCTGATGTTCGTGGCGCTGGAACAGCTGATCGGCTGGCCCGACGGACGTGGCTTCGCCACCATCGCCATCGCCCACACCACCGTCGGCATGGCCTATGCCACCGTGGTGGTGCGGTCGCGCCTTGCCCAGATGGACGAAAGCCTGGAAGAGGCGGCGCTGGACCTGGGCGCGCGTCCGCTCAAGGTGTTCTTCCTGATCACCCTGCCGGTCATCGCGCCCTCGCTGGCGGCGGCGTGGCTGCTGGCCTTCACACTGTCGCTGGACGACGTGGTGGTGGCGCAGTTCGTTTCCGGCCCCGGCGCCACCACCCTGCCCATCGAGGTGTTCTCGTCGGTTCGCCTGGGTGTGTCGCCCCAGGTCAACGCGCTGGGCACCATCATCGTCTGCGTGGTGGCGGTGATCATCTTCACCGCGTGGCGGCTGACCTCGGCCAAGAAGCAGTAAGGGCGCCGCAACGGGGCTGCATGCACGTGGTGAATGCGGCTGCCTGTTGCCGTTTCGCGCGCTAGCGTCGATCCATCAGGTGGACCTGGGGGCGACGAAATGGCAGACCTTGACTCGATGCTGAACGACATCCTGGCCCGCGAGGGTGGCTTCGTGAACAATCCCGCCGATCACGGCGGCGCCACCAATTACGGCATCACCCAGGCGACCTTGTCGGCGTGGCTGGGCCGGTCCGCCACTATCGACGACGTGCGGAACCTGGGTGCCGACACCGCCAAGGCCATCTATCGCCGCACCTATTTCATCGGCCCCCACCTGGACCAGCTGCCCGAACTGATTCAGCCGGTCATGCTGGACGCGGCGGTCAATTCCGGTCCCGGCCAGGCGGTCAAGTGGCTGCAAACCGTGCTGAACGCCAACGGCCACGGCCCGCTGGCGGTGGAC
>DATGXU010000463.1:0-2378 GCA_035298685.1 Magnetospirillum sp.
ACCGGCGCCGCCGTCCACTGGAACAGCGCGAACCCCAGGCAGGACAGCAATCCGGCCAGCACCAGCCGGCCCGTGAAGCGTGGCGCCATGGTTCCTCGCCCGTGCGGCACGGCATTGAGATGGGAACGACGCAAGGTGTGAACCAGCCAACAGCGGCGGCCCGGACGGGGCGGTAGGGTCTGTTCATCAAGACCGGGGCAAGACGCTTCGGTCCCCCAGCAAAAGCCAAGGAGATCATCCCATGTCCTTCCGCCGCACCCTGTCCTTCGCCGCCGTCGCCGCCATCCTCGCCATCGGTTCCGCCCAGGCCGGCCAGCTTGACGGCCAGTACGTCACGCCCATGAAGGGCGGCATCAATCCCCATGTGGGCGGAACCACCACCAACAGCCTGAGCGCCAACAACATCGCCGCCGGCTTCGGCAACAAGGCCAATCAGAGCATCTATGCCGACCAGTCGGGCGGCTACGGCAAGTGGCCGGGCGTGACCACCAACTCCATCGACGCCACCAATCTGGCGGCCGGCTACGGCAACAAGGCGAACCAGGACATCATGGCCCGCCAGAGCGGCGGCGGCGTGCCCACCTTCAACCGGCTGGATGCCCTGAACATGGCGGTGGGCGAGCACAACTTCGCCAACCAGCGGCTGATGACCCAGCAGCAGCGTTAACCGGCCCCGGCCTCCCCGTTCCATGCGGGACGGGGAGGCGCCCGCCCCTCGCCCCATCCTTCAGGAGATCCCCCATGCGCACCCGCTCCGCCGCCCTTGCCCTGGTTCTCGCCGCCCTGGCCGGCGGCGCCCATGCCGAACGACTGCAAACCGGCGGCCTGCCGGTTTCCAACAACCTGATGATCGGCACCAACGTCGCCGCCGGCATGGGCAATCAGGCCCAGCAGCAGATCATAGCGGCGCAGACGGGGAACCCCATGGGGCCGCAGGGCTTCCCGCTGGTTTCCAACAACACCCAGGTGTCCACCAACGTGGCCGCCGGCATCAACAACCGGGCCAGCCAAAGCGTGGTCGGATTGCAGGGCGGCGGCCCCATGGTGGGGCTAGACTTCAGCGGACGCGGGCCACTGGTCACCACCCGCGTGGGCGTGGCCACCAATGTGGCCGCCGGCCTCAACAACCGGGCCGATCAGGCCATTCTCAGCCAACAGCGTTGACCTTCACCCTCCCCGACATCGATCCGGCTGCCCCAGGGCAGCCGGATTTTCCCACTCCGGAGGCCCCCATGATCCGTCTTGCCCCCCTGCTCGCCCTTGGACTGTCCCTGGCATCCGCCCATCTGGCCCGTGCCGACACCGATCTGTGCCAAACCATCAATGGCCGCACCACCTGCACCCATGCCGGCGGCAATGTCCGCTGCACCACGCTGAACGGCGAAACCCGCTGCACCGCGCTTGAAACACCGGATTTGGCCGAGCCGCCGGCCGATCTGCCCGCCATCACCGTCCCAGGTGTGGACATCCGCAGCGAGGACGGCCGCCTGCACGTGCGGGCCGGCGGCACCGTCGTGGATGTGCCCAGGCAGTGAACCCGCTCACTGCGACGAGGCCGGCGAGGGCTTAGGCTGCCGCCATCATTTTCCATCGGAAAGGAATGCCGCCATGACCCTTCGCCAGTTCGCCTATCTGGGCATTTTCGACGCTTCGTACATCAAGCCCGAGACCATCGACGGCAATACCCAGTACGCCGTCCACGCCGCCGATGGCTCGCTGCTGTTCCGGGTGGCCGACCGCGAGGCGGCGCGGGTGCTGTCGCGCGAGTTCCGCTTCGTTCCCCAGCCCGTGCATTGAGGAGAACCATCATGAAACCCACCAGCCTGCGGGCCGGCGCCGCCCTGTTGGTGCTGTGGACCGCTGCCGCCGCCGCGCAGCAGGTGGGCGGCAGTTCGGTGGCCGGGCCGGGCATGGGGCCGCTGCCGCTGCAGCCGGAACCGATCATGGCCGGGCCGTTGCACCAGACGCCCGCCGACGTGAAGGCGGCCAACCCGGCGCGCACACGGCAGGCCCGCCATCAGGCGGCCATCGCCGCCATTCGCGGCGATGCCGGCTATCTGGGCGGCTTTTTCCACGGCCAGCCGCTGGCCCCCAGCCGCCAGCCGCCGCCGGATTTCGCCATGCCCAACTTCCTGACCGTCATCGAGGCGCCGTTCATCCAAAACAATTACGGCAGCCCGGTCAGCGTCGCCACCGACGGCCCTGCCACCATCAACGCCGAGCACAGCCCAGTGGCAGTGAATTCGGGTCCCGGCAAGCTGGAGCAAAAGGTCAACAGCGCCGTCAACATCGCCACCGGCACTGGCAACGTGGCGCGGCAGGAAGTCAGATGACGCTAACGCAGCGGCAGACACCCGGACGCGCCGCTGCCGGGCACC
>DATGXU010000464.1:0-2673 GCA_035298685.1 Magnetospirillum sp.
GAGGGCAGGGATTTCTCCGTCGGCGCGGGGATGTCGGCCGCGGTCACGGCGGCGCTGGCGCCGGTCCTGCACATGATCGTCAACGACGTGTTGCGGCCGTCCAGGCCGCGATGAGGCATTCTCGTCGCGGCTTGGTATTACCCTATCGTATAGCCTTCCTCGCGGCCCTTGTATTCCCTCAAGTAAAATGTGCCACAATACATAAGCATATTTGCGGGGGTTTCTTCAGCGTCAAGCTGAAGCCACTTTGAATGCCGATACGCCTTGGATCGGCCATAAGTGGAATGCTTGCGGGGGAGGTGGCGATGGTTGCCGGATATATCGCCTTGCTGGGGGCTGCGGCATTCCTGGTTTTCGCCATCTACCGGGGGCGCCAGGCGTCGCTGATGGCCGCGGTGCTGACTTATATGCTGGTGGTGTGCTGGATCATCCAGCGCGACCTGTCCATGTTGATGCCGGCCCTGGGCATCGCCATCGTGCTGGGGGGCGCCGGCCTTGGCGCGGTGATCTACCGCGAGATATTGTCACATGACGACACATTTCGTCACCCTTCCTTTAAGACGAACACAAATAGTTCTTCGATCGAGGGGAATATAGGGTCATAGCCGGATTGTCGGCAATTCGCGGTCGGCCGTATCATCGTGTCGATAGAATGTGTATCTCTGGTTGATGTGATGACGCAGCCGCATTTCTCCAACTGTTTCTCTGCTCGCATTGCGGGTGCTGGCCGGCATATCGACCGCGGCGAGTGGGCGAGTGGCCATCGAATTCTTCGCGGTCTTCAGCAATGTGGGGCGCGCCAGGGGTGCCCGGTGGGCGAGACCTGTGCCTTTGCCGCCGATCTGCTGATGAATGACGTGCGCGGGCTGGCGCGTGACGAAACCGAGGCGTTTTCGCCCCACCCTTGACACGCGACCGCCGGGCGTCGCCGGGGGTATCCCTATGGGCGACATCTCCTGGCATAAGGAAGCCGACCATGACGACCAGCAAGTTCATCAAGTCTTTCGCCCTTGACCTCTGCGCTGCCGCCATCGGCGTTTCGATCATCGCCGTCCCGATGGTGTTCATGGGCGCGATTGCGTGACTTTCGCCTCCGGGGCCTCGCCCGGTCGGGCGGCGGCTTCGTCCTCCAGGTGCATTTCCAGCCAGATGCCGTTCAGGATGGCGGCCAGCGCGGCCAAGGTGACTCCCAGAACCCAGGCGAAATACCACATGGTTGCGGGTCCTCAATATAGATGGGGGCCGTGGGTTTCGATGTGTCCGGCAGTCACCTTTCCCCGCAACACCCGATAGACGAACACCGTGTAGCTGGCGACGATGGGCAGCACCACCACCGTCGCCACCAGCATGATGAACAGGGTCAGCGGGCTGGACGACGCATCCCAGACGGTCAGTCCGTGGCTGGGATGGGTCGAGCTGGGTAGCAGAAACGGGAACAGGGCCAGGCCGGCGGTGGCGACCACACCACTTACGGCGGCGGCACTGGCGACAAAGGCCCAGCCGGCCCGACGTTTGTTGGTCAGCACCCCGGCGACGAAGGGGGCGATCAACCCCAATGCCGGCGCCGCCAGCATCCAGGGCGATCCGATGAAGTTCGCCAGCCAGGCGCCGCGATCGAGGGTGACCTTTTTCAGCAGCGGATTGGATGGCCCGTCGCCCGGCAGGCCCGATACCACCAGATGACCATCCAGCCGGGTCGCCACTATCCATCCCGCCACGGCAAACAGAATAACCAGCGTCAGCGCGCCCACCCACACTGCGCGGCGGGCTCGTCTCTCGACCGCGCCTTCGGTGCGAAGCGCCAGATAGGTGGCGCCATGCATGACCAGCATGGCCACCGACACCAGCCCGCACAGCAGCGGAAACGGCGTCAGCAGGTGGAGCAGGAAGCCTTCGCCATAGACCGTGCGTAGTTCCGGCGTCAGGTGAAACGGCACGCCCACCAGCAGGTTGCCCATGGCGACGCCGAAGACGGCGGTGGGCACCAATCCCCCCAGGAACAGCGCCCAGTCCCAGGCGGCGCGCCAGGCGGCATGCTCGACCTTGTTGCGGTAATCGAAGCCCACGGGGCGCAGGATCAGCGCCGCCAGCACCAGCAGTAGCGGCACGTAGAAAGCCGAAAAGGCGGTGGCGTAAAGCGGCGGCCAGGCGGCAAAGGCGGCGCCGCCGCCCAGGATCAGCCACACCTGATTGCCGTCCCACACCGGCCCGATGGAATTGATCACGATGCGCCGTTCGGTGTCGCCTCGCGCCACCACCGGCAGCAGCATGGCCACCCCCATGTCGAAGCCGTCCATCACCGCAAAGCCGATCAGCACCAGACCCAACAGCGCCCACCACGCCAGCCGCAGGGTTTCGTAGTCCAGGGGCACGGTCATGCGGTCCTCCGGATGTCTGTCAGTCCTCGGTCACCAATGCCTCGGCGCTGGCGCGGCGGGCGGCGGAAGCGGGGGGCTCGGGCATGGCCGCAGGGCCTTTGCGGGCGTATTTGATCAACAGGTAAAGGTCGATCACCAGCAGCGCCGAATAGAACACCACGAAGGCGCCCAGCGAGGTCCACACCTGATCGGTGCTGACCGAGGACACCGACAGATGGGTGGGCAGCAGGCTGTCGACCGTCCACGGCTGGCGGCCGTACTCGGCGACGAACCAGCCCAATTCGTTGGCTGCCCA
>DATGXU010000465.1:0-12959 GCA_035298685.1 Magnetospirillum sp.
GTGCCCGTTCGGCGTTCCCCAGGCCGAATTCGACACGCCGACCCCCAAGATCAAGAAGTGCGAGATGTGCCGCCACCGCCAGGCGGAAGGCAAGATCCCGGCCTGCGCCGAAGTCTGCCCCACCGGCGCCACCGTGTTCGGCCCGATCACCGCCATCCGCGAGGAAATCACCCGGCGCCGCGCGCTGAAGCCCGGCGAGGTGACCACCTTCGAGCGTCGTACCCTGGGGTCCGGCGACACCCATGAAAAGGCGGCGGCCAAGTACGTGGACCACGTCTATGGCGAAAAGGAAGTGGGCGGCACCCAGTTCCAGTTCATGGCCGGCGTGCCGTTCGACAAGCTGGGCATGCCCAACTTGCGCGACAAGTCCTATCCGTCCGATTCCGAGGGCATCCAGCACACGCTGTACGGCGGCATGATCGCCCCGGCGGTGGTGTTCGCCGGTCTGGTGTGGGCGGCCAAGCGGGCGGCCCACGTCGAAGACGAGCATCCGGAGGAGTAGGCCGCCATGGCACAGTTCCATAACGAACATGAACCGCTGGGCGGCAAGCTGATCACCAAGACCACGGTGGTCTGCGCCCTTCTGGCCCTGATCGCCGCCTATCTGCTGGCCAAGCGCATGGTGCTTGGCCTGGGCGAGGTCACCAACCTCAACAACGGCTACCCCTGGGGCATCTGGATCGCCTATGACGTGGTGATCGGCACCGCCTTCGCCTGCGGCGGCTATGCCATGGCCCTGGTGTGCTACATCCTCAACAAGGGCGAATACCACCCGCTGGTGCGCCCCGCTTTGCTGGCGTCGTGCTTCGGCTACACGCTGGGCGGCGTGTCGATCCTGTTCGACCTGGGCCGCTGGTGGAATGCCTGGCACATCCTGGTGCCCAAGTACATGCAGACCAACTCGGTGATGTTCGAGGTGGCTCTGTGCGTGATGAGCTATATCCTGGTGCTGTGGATCGAGTTCTCGCCGGCCATCCTCGGCAAGTTCCACCTGCACGCCCACAAGAAGAAGCTGGACAAGGTGCTGTTCGTCTTCGTGGCGCTGGGCTGCCTGCTGCCGACCATGCACCAAAGCTCGCTGGGCACCCTGCTGGTGGTGCTGGGCTACCAGATCCATCCGCTGTGGCAGACCCCGCTGCTGCCGCTGCTGTTCCTGACCTCGGCCATCTGCATGGGCTTTTCCATCGTGGTGTTCGAGGCGGTGCTGGGCTCGGCCGGCTTCAAGCGGTCGATCAAGCACGAGATGCCGCAACTGGCCAAGATCGCCCGCATCGTCCAGGGCTTCATGGTGGTCTATCTGGGCCTGCGCTTCGGCGACCTGGCCGTTCGCGGCGAGCTGGCGACCATCTTCAGCTCGGGCCTGCGCTCGCTGATGTTCGTCATCGAGATCGCACTGTTCGCCACCCCGGTGGTGCTGTTCCTGCGCGAATCGAACCGCCGTTCCAAGCAGGGGCTGTTCGTCGGCGCCGTCGCCATGCTGCTGGGCGGCGCGCTCTATCGCCTCGACGCCTTCCTGGTGGCCTATGACACCGGCCCCGGCTGGCACTACTTCCCCTCGGTTTCCGAGCTGATGGTGACCTTCGGCATCATCGCCGCCGAGGTGCTGCTCTACATCGTCTTCGTCCGGAAACTTCCGGTGTTCTACACCCATGCCCTGACGCCGGCCGAACTGGCCGCCGCGCGCGACAAGTAAGGAGCCACGCCCGTGTCCCAGCGTATTACCATCGACCCCATCACCCGGATCGAGGGCCACCTGCGCATCGACGTCGAGGTCGATAACGGCAAGGTGTCCAAGGCGTGGTCTTCCGGCCAGATGTGGCGCGGCGTCGAGCTGATCCTGCTCGGCCGCGACCCGCGCGACGCCTGGGCCATCACCCAGCGCATCTGCGGCGTGTGCACCACCGTGCACGCCATCACCTCGGTGCGCGCGGTGGAAAACGCCCTTGGCCTGGAAGTGCCGGTGAACGCCCAGTTCATCCGCAACATGATCTCGTCGGCGCACGCCCTGCACGACCACATCGTCCACTTCTATCACCTGTCGGCGCTGGACTGGGTGGACGTGGTGTCGGCGCTCAAGGCCGATCCGGCCAAGACCGCGCAGCTGGCGGAATCGCTGTCCGATTGGGGCATGAACTCGAAGCAGATCATGGCCCAGACCCAGGAGAAGCTGAAGACCTTCGTCGGCAGCGGCCAGCTTGGCCCGTTCGCCAACGGCTATTGGGGCCACCCGGCCATGAAGCTGACCCCCGAGGTCAACCTGCTGGCGGTCGCCCACTATCTGCAGGCGCTCGAGGCCCAGCGCCACGCCAACAAGATCGTCACCATCCTGGGATCGAAGTCGCCGCACATCCAGAACCTGGCCGTCGGCGGCGTCGCCAACCCCATCGACACCAACAGCCAGTCGAACCTGACCATCGAGCGCCTGCTGGCGGTCAAGGAACACATCGACGCGCTGTCCGAGTTCGTCCGCAAGGTCTATCTGCCGGACGTGTGCGCGGTCGGCGCCTTCTATGCCGACTGGACCAAGTACGGCAAGGGCATCACCAACTACATCTCGACCCCGGACTTCCCCACCGATTCCAAGGGCACCCAGTTCCTGGTGCCCGGCGGTCACGTTCCCGATGGCGACCTGTCGAAGTACAAGCCGTTCACCAAGTTCGGCGACCAGTACCTGCGCGACGGTGTCGAGGAATCGGTCAAGCACGCCTGGTACGAATATTCCAAGCCCGGCCCGCTGCATCCCTATAAGGGCGAGACCAAGCCGCACTACACCGACTTCCAGGACGACGGCAAGTATTCGTGGCTGAAGGCCCCGACCTTCTATGGGCAGCGCGCCCAGGTGGGTCCGCTGGCCAACGTGCTGTGCGGCCTGGCCGCCGGCCACCAGCCCACCGTCACCTACGCCACCAAGGCGCTGGATACGGTGTCGTCGCTGCTGGGCAGCAAGGTGGGTCCGGAAATCCTGCATTCCACCATCGGCCGCCACGCCGCCCGCGCCATCCGCTCGGGCGTCATGACCGAGGTGCTGGCGCAGAACTGGTCCATGCTGGTCGAGAACATCGGCAAGGGCGACACCACCACCTTCAACAAGCCGGTCTTCCCCAAGGGCGAGATCATGGGCTTCGGCATGCACGAAGCGCCGCGCGGCCTGTTGTCGCACTGGACCGTCATCAAGGACGGCAAGATCGCCAACTACCAGTGTGTGGTTCCCAGCACCTGGAACGCCGGCCCGCGTGACGAGAACGACGTCATCGGCCCGTACGAGGCCTCGCTGATGGACAACCCCATCGCCGACGCCTCGCAGCCGCTGGAAGTGCTGCGGACCGTCCACTCGTTCGACCCCTGCCTGGCCTGCGCCGTGCACGTGCACGACGAAGACAAGCGGGAAGTGGTTCAGGTTAAGGCGCTTTGAGGTAAAGTCCCCCCCCCTCTCCCGCCCGGCGGGAGAGGGGATTTTTCAGGTTACGGAGTACGATATGCGCGTGGTGGTTCTGGGTGTCGGCAACATCCTGATGTCGGATGAGGGCGTGGGCGTTCACGCGGTCACCCAGTTGGCGGACCAGTACGCCATCCCCGACGAGGTCGAGGTGATCGACGGCGGCACCTCGGGCATGGATTGCCTGGACCGCATCGCCGAGGCCGACCTGTTGCTGATCGCCGATTGCATGCGTTCGAAAGACAAGGCGCCGGGCACCATCACCCGCCTGGCCGACGAAGAAATCAATGCGTGGTTCAACACCCGCATCTCGCCCCATCAGGTCGGCCTGTCCGACGTGCTGGCCGCCTGCTGCTTCCATGGCATCTCGCCCAAGAAGGTAGTGCTGGTGGGGGTGCAGCCGGAATCGTTCGAAACCAGCATGGAGCTGACCCCGACCATCGCCGCCGTGCTGCCGCAGGTGATCGCGCGGCTGGTGGACGAAGTGGGCCAGATGGGCATCGCCCTGGTCAAAAAGGCGGCCTGACGTCATGTGCATGGCCGTTCCCTCGCGCGTCGTCGCCATCGACGGCACCGTCGCCACGGTCGAGGCGTTTGGCCAACAGCGCCAGACCAGCCTGATGCTGCTGGCCGAGGACGTTGCCATCGGCGACTACCTGATCCTGGGGGCCGGCGGCAATTTCGCCGCCGAAAAGGTTCCGCAAGAAGCGGCGCTGGAGGCGCTGGCCTATCTGTCCCAGGTTCTGGCCGACGGCCAAGCCTGATGTTCCCCGAGGCACGCCTGGATGTGGCCCTGCGCGTCCGCGACGGCATCGTCGCCGACGTGGCCGTGCGTTCGACCCGGCTGGTGCAGGCATCGCGCCTGTTCGCCGGCCGCCGGCCCGACGAGGTGCTGACCCTGCTGCCCACCATCTTCGCCCTGTGCGGCACCGCCCAGGTGCTGGCGGGATTGTCGGCCACCGAGCAGGCCTCGGGCCTGCCGCCTTCGGCGGCCCAACTGCCCGCCCGTCAAATGCTGCTGTTGGCGGAAACCGTGGCGGAACATGGCCTGACGCTGGCGCGCGACTGGCCGGCGCATGTGGGGGCCGAACCCGATCTGGCCGCCGCCCGCCGCATCAAGACCGCCATGGCGTCCATCCGCCCGGCGCTGTTTCCCGCCGGCGACTGGAACCATCCCGGCGGCGGCACCGTCGCCCCGCAACACCCCGCCATCGCTGTCGCCATCGCCGCCGCGCGGGCGGCGCTGACCTCGCTGCTGGACGCCGACATCGCCGCCATCGTCGCCGGCCCCGACCAGTTCCGCGCCTGGGTCAACACGTCGCGCTGTGCCGCCGCCCGCCTGATCGCCGAGGCCAGCGACGACGCTCTGGCCGGGTTCGGGCGCGGCCCGTTCCTGCCCATGCCCGAACAGGGTCCCGCCGATTTGTCGGCGCGGCTTGAAGGCGAGCGCGACGGCGATTATCTGGCCCGCCCCGACAGCGCCGGCCGCGTGTTCGAAACCGGCCCGTTGGCCCGGCAGGCGTGGCACCCGGTGGTCGCCGCCCTGATCGGCGCCCACGGCCCCGGCCTGCTGGCCCGCCTTGCCGCGCGTCTGGTGGAAGTCGCATCGTCCTTGCAGGAAATGGACGAACTCGTGCAGAGTCTGGATGCCGACCACGCGCCGCTGGCCTGCCTGGTGGATGGCAGCGGCCTTGGTCTGGTGGAGGCGGCGCGCGGGTTGTTGGCGCACCGCGTGGAATTGGAAGGCGGTCGGGTGAAGCGGTATCAGATTTTGGCGCCTACCGAATGGAACTTCCATCCCGACGGCCCGCTGGCCCGCGGCCTGCGCGGCATGCCGGCCACCGCCGACCTGCAGCGGCGTGCGGCCTTGCTGGTGGGCGCGCTGGACCCGTGCGTGGCGTGCTCGGTCACGGTGGAGTAGCCATGCACGAGATGAGCCTGACCGAAGGCGTGGTCCGCATTTTGGAAGATCAGGCCGCCACCCACGGCTTTGCCAAGGTCAAGACGGTGTGGCTGGAAATCGGCGAACTTTCCAATGTGGACCCCGAATCCATGCTGTTCTGCTTCGATGCCGTCGCCAAGGGTTCGCCGGTGGCAGCCGGGGCGAAACTGGAAATTCTGCGCATCGCCGGCCAGGGCTTTTGCCTGAATTGCGGCGAGACGGTCGCGGTGGCAAACCGCTTCGACCCCTGCCCCAAATGCGACGGCTTCGGACTTCGGGTGACCGCCGGGGAAGAAATGCGGATCAAGGAATTGGAGGTGGAGTGATGTGCACCGTCTGCGGCTGCGGCGAGTCCAAGCTGGAACACTCCCATTCCCACGACCACGACCACGGCCATTCCCACGGTCACGGCCACCATCACCGCCATGATCATGAGCACCACCATGGTCATGACCATTCCCACGATCTGGATTACGGCGCCGGTCTGGCCGGCGTGCATGTGCCGGGCCTGAGCCAGACCCGCATCGTCCAGATCGAACAGGACATCTTGGGCAAGAATGACGCCCTGGCGGCGCGCAACCGCGCGGCCCTGGCCGACCAGGGCATCTTTGCGCTCAATCTGGTATCCAGCCCCGGCTCGGGCAAAACCACCCTGTTGTGCAAGACCATCGAGGCGCTGGGCGGGCGTTTCCCCGTCGCCGTCATCGAGGGCGACCAGCAGACCAGCAACGATGCCGACCGCATCCGCGCCACCGGCGCCCCCGCCATCCAGGTCAACACCGGCAAGGGCTGCCACCTGGATGCCGACATGGTAGCCAAGGCGTGCGAGCGCCTGAAGCCGGCCGACGATTCGGTGCTGTTCATCGAGAACGTGGGCAATCTGGTGTGTCCCGCCGCCTTCGATCTGGGCGAGGCCTACAAGGTGGCGATCCTGTCGGTCACCGAAGGCGAGGACAAGCCGCTGAAATACCCCGACATGTTCGCCGCCGCCGGCATGATGATCCTGAACAAGGTGGACCTGCTGCCCCATCTGGATTTCGACGTCGAGGCCTGCATCGCCAACGCGCGCAAGGTCAACCCCGAGATGGTGGTGCTGCAGGTGTCGGCGCGCTCGGGCCAGGGCATGGACGAATGGCTGGCGTGGATCATGGAAGGCCGCCGTCGCGCCGTGACCGAACGCATCGCCGCTCTGGAGGCCAAGCTGAAGGCGGCACGGGAAAGCCTGTGAGAATGAAGTTTCACCACGAAGGCACGAAGGCACGAAGGACAAAAAAGGAAGAGTGTTCTCTTCGTGCTTCTTCGCGCCTTCGTGCCTTCGCGGTTAATCCTGCGCAGGTGGCGCCATGACCGCCATCGCCGCCGCCATCCCCCTGCCCCGCGCCGTGCCGCCGGTTCTGGCGGTGGGGGCGTTTCTGAAGAACACCGTGTGCGTGACCCGGGGCGACACCGCCTATCTGTCGCCGGTCCATGGCGACCTGGGCACGCCCGAGGCAATCGCCGCGTTCGAGGCCTCGGTGGATGCCCTGGTGGCGCAATTGGCGGTAACGCCGGTACGGGTCGCCCACGATCTGCACCCCGACTTCCATTCCACCCGCTTCGCCCAAAGCCTGGATTTGCCCCAGCTGGCGGTCCAGCACCACCATGCCCATGCCGCCGCCATCGCCGCCGAGCACGGCCATGACGCGCCGGTGATCGGCCTGTCGCTGGATGGCTTCGGCCTGGGACCCGGCAATCAAAGCTGGGGCGGCGAATTGCTGTATTGCCAGGGGGCGTCCTACGACCGCCTTGGCCATCTGGCGTTGCTGGCCCAACCCGGCGGCGACGTCGCCGCCCGCGAACCCTGGCGCATGGCCGCCGCCGTGCTGCACAAGCTGGGGCGCGGTGCCGACATCGCCGGCCGGTGGCCGTCCATCGCCGCCGCCGGACGGTTGGGGATGATGTTGGACAAGGGCGTCAATTCGCCCCCCACCTCTTCGGCCGGGCGCCTGTTCGATGCCGCCTGCGGCCTGCTGAACATCCACCCCGTCGCCGAGTTCGAAGGGCAGGCGCCCATGGCGCTGGAAAAGCTGGCGACCTCCCCCCAGGTCATGGCCGATGGCTGGACGCTGGCCGGCGGCGTGCTCGATTTCGCACCGCTGCTGGACCGTCTCGCCGCTTGCGCCGACGCGGCAACGGGTGCCAACCTGTTCCACGGCACGCTGGCGGCGGCGCTGGCGGAATGGTGCGCCCAGGCGGCGGCGCAAAGCGGTTGCCGCACCGTTACCCTGGGCGGCGGCTGCTTTTTCAACCGGGTGCTGACCGGCCTGCTGGTGCCGGCATTGCAGGCGCGCGGGCTGCGGCCCTTGACCGCGCTCAAGGCCTCGCCCGGCGACCCCGGATTGTCTTTGGGGCAGGCGTGGATCGCCGCCCAGGTGGAGAACTGAAGCCCATGTGTCTGGCCCTGCCCTCGCTGGTGACCGAAATCCTGCCCGACGACCAGGCCAAGGTGACATTGGGCGGCGTCACCAAGACCATCTCGCTGGCCCTGGTGGCCGACGTCAGCCCAGGCGATTACGTCATCGTCCATGTCGGCTATGCGCTGACCAAGGTCGATCCCGAAGAGGCGGAAAAGACCTTGGCCCTGTTCGCCGAGATGGCCGCGCAATGAAGTATATCGACGAGTACCGCGACGGCGAGCTGGCGCAGGGCATCGCCCGCACCATCGCCGCCGAGGCCGATCCCGACCGCACCTACCACCTGATGGAATTCTGCGGCGGCCATACCCACGCCATCTCGCGCTATGGCCTGGAAGACATCCTGCCGGCCAACGTGCGCATGGTGCACGGGCCGGGCTGTCCGGTCTGCGTGCTGCCGGTAGGGCGCATCGACGCCGCCATCTGGCTGGCCCGCCAGCCGGGCGTCATTTTGTGCACCTATGGCGACATGCTGCGCGTGCCGGGCTCGAAGCGTCTGTCGCTGCTGAAGGCCAAGGCCGAGGGCTGCGACATCCGCATGGTCTATTCGACCATGGACGCGCTGAAGCTGGCCCAGGACAATCCCGACCGCAACGTGGTGTTCTTCGCCATTGGCTTCGAGACCACCACGCCGCCGACGGCGGTGGCGTTGAAACAGGCCCAGGCGCTGGACCTGACCAACTTCTTCGTCTTCTGCAACCACGTGCTGACGCCGTCGGCCATCGCCCAGATCCTGGACAGCCCCGAGGTCCGCACCCTGGGCACGGTCAAGCTGGACGGCTTCATCGGCCCGGCCCATGTCTCCACCATCATCGGCTCGGCGCCTTATGAATATTTCGCCGAGGAATATCAGCGCCCGGTGGTGATCGCCGGGTTCGAGCCGCTGGACGTGCTGCAGGCCGTGCTGATGCTGGTGCGCCAGGTCAACCAGCACCGCTTCGAGGTGGAAAACGAGTTTTCCCGCGCCGTCACCCGCGACGGCAACGCCAAGGCCAAGGCCCTGGTGGCCGAGGTGTTCGAGCTGCGCAAAAGCTTTGAATGGCGCGGCCTGGGCCGCGTGCCCTATTCCGCCCTGCGCATCAAGGAACCCTTTGCCGCCTTCGACGCCGAGCGCAAATGGGAGGTGCCGCAAGACAGCGTGGCCGACAACAAGGCCTGCGAATGCGGCGCCATCCTGCGCGGGGTGAAAAAGCCCACCGACTGCAAGCTGTTCGGCACCGTCTGCACCCCCGAGAACCCCATGGGAAGCTGCATGGTCTCGGCCGAGGGCGCCTGCGCCGCCCATTGGACCTATGGCCGCTTCCGCGACACGAAGGCTGATCCATGACCCTGCCCCGCCGAACCCATCCCCGCCCGCTGGACATCGCCCATGGCCGCGTCGATCTGACCCATGGCGGCGGCGGCCGTGCCATGCAGCAACTGGTCGAGGAATTGTTCGTCGCCGCCTTCGACAACGAGGCGCTGAACCAGCGCAACGACCAGGCGGCATTCGACGTGCCCCCGGAAATGCTGAACGGCGGCCGCATGGTGATGACCACCGACGGCTATGTGATCAGCCCGCTGTTCTTTCCCGGCGGCGACATCGGCAGCCTGGCCGTGCACGGCACCGTCAACGACGTCGCCATGGCCGGCGCCCGCCCGCTCAGCCTGTCGGCCGGCTTCATCATCGAGGAAGGCTTTCCGCTGGCCGATCTCAAGCGCGTCGTCGACAGCATGGCCCGCGCCTCGCGTGAAGCCGGCGTGCCGGTGGTGACCGGCGACACCAAGGTTGTCGAAAAGGGCAAGGGCGACGGCATTTTCATCACCACCGCCGGCATCGGCGTGGTGCCGCCGGGCGTCCGCATTTCCGGCGACCGCGCCCGCCCCGGCGACGCCGTTCTGGTCTCCGGCACCATGGGCGACCACGGCGTGGCGGTGATGAGCCAGCGCGAATCGCTGGGCTTCGAAAGCGCCATCGTGTCGGATTCCGCCGCCCTGCATGGGTTGGTGGCCGAGATGGTGGCGGCCGTGCCCGACATCCACGTGCTGCGCGACCCCACGCGCGGCGGACTGGCCGCCACCCTGAACGAGATCGCGGCCCAGGCCGGCGTGGGCATGGCGCTGAAGGAAAAGGCCATCCCGGTGCGGGCCGAAGTGCGCGGCGCCTGCGAATTGCTGGGCCTGGACCCGCTTTACGTCGCCAACGAAGGCAAGATGATCTGCATCTGCGCCCCCGAGCACGCCAAGACGCTGCTTGCCGTCATGCGCGCCCATCCGCTGGGCCGCGACGCGGCGCAGATCGGCGCCTGCCGCGAGGACTCGCACCATTTCGTGCAGATGGAAACCGCCATGGGCGGCAACCGCGTGGTGGATTGGCTGGCCGGCGAACAGCTGCCGAGGATCTGCTAGACCATGCGCATCCTGCTGCTGTCGCATTCCTTCAACAGCCTGACCCAGCGCCTGTGGGTCGAGCTGTCGCGCGCCGGTCACGACGTCTGCCTGGAATTCGACGTCAACGATTCCGTGACCACCGAGGCGGTCGAGCTGGCGCGCCCCGACGTGATCGTCGCCCCCTTCCTGAAGCGCGCCATCCCCGAGGCGGTGTGGCGCCGCCACAAATGCCTGATCGCCCACCCCGGCCCCATCGGCGACCGCGGCCCGGCGGCCTTGGACTGGGCCATTCTGAACGGGATGGAAAGCTGGGGCGTCACCGTGCTGCAGGCGGAAGCGGAAATGGATGCCGGGCCGGTATGGGCGCACCGCGCCTTCCCCATGCGCGCCGCCACCAAATCCAGCCTGTACCGCAACGAAGTGACCGAGGCGGCGGTGGACGCGGTGTTCGAGGCGCTGCGGGTGGCCGAGCCCATCCGCCCCGAACGGACATGGTGGAACCCGGCGCCGACCCAGGCCGAACGCGCCATCGACTGGAGCCGCGACGACACCGCCACCGTGCTGCGCAAGCTGCGCGCCAGCGACGGCACGCCGGGCGTTCGCGATGGCGAGCTTTACCTGCACGACGGCCATGCCGCCGAGGGCCTGTCGGGCCAGCCCGGCGCCTGGATCGCCCGTCAAGGCGGGCGGCTGGCGCGGGCCACCGTGGATGGCGCGGTGTGGATCGGCCAGTTGCGCCCGGCCGAGAAAGGCGCGGTCAAGCTGCCCGCCGCCACCGTGCTGGCCGAGTCGGCCGCCGGCTTGCCCGAACAGCCCGGCCACCACGACATCTGGTACGACGAAAAGGGTGGGGTGGGCTTTCTGCACTTCCCCTTCCACAACGGCGCCATGAGCACCGACCAGTGCCTGCGCCTGCGCGATGCCTTTGTGGCCGCCACCCGCCGGCCCACCAAGGTGGTCGTGCTGATGGGCGGTGCCGATTTCTGGTCCAACGGCATCCATCTGGGCACCATCGAGGCCGCCGACAGCCCGGCCGACGAATCGTGGCGCAACATCAACGCCATGAACGATCTGTGCGAAGCGATCATCACCTGCGGCAGCCACCTGACCATCGCCGCCATGCAGGGCAACGCCGGCGCCGGCGGCGTGTTCATGGCCCTGGCCGCCGACATGGTGCTGGCACGCCGTGGCGTGGTGCTGAACCCCCATTACAAGGGCATGGGCAACCTGTACGGCTCGGAATATTGGACCTATCTGCTGCCGCGCCGGTGCGGCGCCGACGGCGCCCGCGCGCTGACCCAGGCCCGCCTGCCTGTGGGCACCGCCGAGGCCTTGGAGCTGCGCCTGATCGACGGCGCCTTCGGCGAGTCGGTGGCGGAATTCCGCAGCGGCGTCGAAGCCCTGGCCCACGAATTGGCCACCAGCCCCGATCTGGAGGACCGCCTGGCCGCCAAGCGCCTGACCCGCATGGCCGACGAGGCGGAAAAGCCGCTGGCCGCCTATCGGGCCGAGGAGCTTGATCGCATGACGCTAAACTTCTACGGCTTCGATCCCAGCTACCACGTGGCCCGCTGGAACTTCATCGCCAAGGTGCCCAAGTCGCGCACGCCGCTGTATCTGGCGCAGCACCGCAGCAAGTCGCAGCCCTCGCGGTCCTGACCTTCCCGCTATTCCTCGACCTTGTGCCGCTGGATCAAGGGCATCTGGGTCAGCATGAACAGGAAAGTGGCGGCGATGCTGCCCGGCACCTTCCACAGCACCCAGACGTCCACCGAAGCGACCCGGCGCACCACTTCGTTGGTCAGCGCCATGGCGATGAAGAACAGGCAGAAGCGCAACGACAGGCGCTTCCAGCCGGCATCGTCCAACTGGAACGCCTCGCCCAGAATAACCTTGACCGCCGGCTTGCCCATGGCCAAGCCCCCGCCGATCACGGCGGCGAACAGACCATAGATGATGGTCGGTTTCAGCTTGATGAAGGTGTCGTCGTTCAGCCACAGGGTCAGGCCGCCGAACACGCCGACGATGATGGCCGTGACCAGCGGCATCAGGGCGATCTTGCGGGTGTAGACATAGGAAAGCGCCAGCGCCACCGCCGTCGCCACCATCAGCGCCGCCGTGGCCGGCAGCAGCCCCTTGAGCCAGAACGCCCCCAGGAACACCGCAAGCGGCCCAAAATCGACGGCAGGCTTCAGCCATTTCGGCGCAGACACGGACGGCTTCTCCAAGTTCAGTGGCAGCCGCGCATATTTCGGCCTTTCGCCGTCCCGACGCAAGGGTGAACAAGGGCCATGGCGGCGCGTCAGCCGCCAGCCCGCGCTTTCGGCCACACCAGCCCGGTTCGCGCGGCGGCGAATCGCAGCATCTCGGCCCGCGTCGCCGCCGTTTCGTCGCGCGTGACGGCGCCGCCATGGCCGGCCCCGTCCTTTTCCAACAGCAGGTGCGGCCCGCGCGAACCGGTGGCCTGCAGCGCCGCCGTCATCTTTCTGCCGTGAATGGGCGAAACCCGCTGGTCGTTGCCGCAGGCCATGATCAGCGTCGCCGGATAGTCACGCCCCGGCTGCAGATTGTGAAGCGGTGACCATTCGGCGGCGGCGGCCAGCGCGGCGGCGTCACCAGAGGTGTCGCCGAATTCCACGATCCACAGCTTGCCGTCGTCGCGGAAGCGGGAAAACTTCGCCATGTCGGTCAACGGATTTTCCGCGACGACGCCGGCGCAGATGTCGGGCGCCATCACCGCCGTGCCCAGCGTCAGCAT
>DATGXU010000466.1:0-4859 GCA_035298685.1 Magnetospirillum sp.
GCACGCCACCCTCGGTTCATTCACCCTTCTCCTTACCCGAGTCCGCCGGGCCCATATCGGCAGCCCCCACATCGACGGACGGAACGATGCCCCGTTCCACCACCAAGTCCTGCGGACCGCCGATCAGCACCAGATGCTCGACCCCGTCGCGGCGCACCAGCAGCAGACGGCGGCGCGAATCCACCGCCATGGTTTCCACCACCGCCAGCCGGCGGCGCGCGCCCGGCCGCGCGACCATGCCGCCAATGTTGAACCGGCGCAAGGCCCACAGCACCGCCACCATCAGCCCCAGCACCAGCACCAGCGAGGCGATGAAGCGCAGATAGGTCGTCGCTTCCATGCCGGTCAGGCCCTCGGCGGCGGATCGATCCGCTCTTGGATAGCCTCGGCCAGGCGGTCGAGATCGCCGATCAGGGTTTCCATCACCGGCACCAGCGGGCGCCCGTCCTCGCGTTCCATGGCGGCCACCCGGTCGCAGATGCAGCGCACCTTGCCCTCGAGCGCGGACAGGTCGACCATGGTGCCGGTGGCCAGCAACCGCCGCGCGGTCAGCACCAGCGAGGCCGCCTTGTCCAATTCCTCTCGCACGCCAACGGTACTCATGCGCGCGCGTCCTCCGATTTGACCGGCACCGCCTGATTGTTGGCGCGGTAGACATAGGCCAGGATTTCAGCGACGGCGGCAAAGGCTTCGATGGGAATCACCGTGTCCACCTCGACCGCCGCCAGCACCTGGGCCAGGTCGGGATCGGTGCGCACCTTGACGCCGTTGGCGAAGGCAAGATTAAGGATCTGTTCGGCAAGCTGGCCCTTGCCCGAGGCGGTCACCCGCGGCGCGTCGGCGCGATCGGGATCGTATTGCAGCGCCACGGCGACCTGACGGCCATCGCCCCGGCGCGCCCCGGCACCCGCCTGCCCGGCGGCGCGCCCGGCCGCCGCTTCGGCCCGCTCGTCCCACAGGTCCCGGCCTGCGCCCATGTCCGTCTTCATCCCGCTTGTGAAATGGCGCCCCTTGCGCCCAAGCTCCGAGAGTGGGCGAGCGCGCTTAAAGAACGGTTAAACGGCGGCGCGGAACGGATTCACCGTTTTTTAAGCGCCGCCTTCCATACTGTCAGCGATAGGGATTGTCGGCTGCCGGCGGTCGCTTCCCGGGGAAAGGCAAGGTCGCCATGTTCGATAAACTAAGCGTGATCGCTCTGGCCAAGAGCCGCATGGACTGGGTCGCCAAGCGCCAAGAGGTGCTGGCCGAAAACGTAGCCAACGCGAACACGCCCAAATTCGTCCCCAGCGACATCAAGTCCTTCGACTTCAAGTCGGTGCTGAACAACACCAATCCGCCGGTGCAGGTGGCCGTCACCAACCCCATGCACGTTCAGCCGGTGGTCACCGATCCGCAGACAGTGATCCGCGACCGCCGCGACTTCGAATCCTCGGCCGACGGCAACGCCGTCGTCCTTGAAGAGCAGATGGCGAAGATCGGCGAGGCCAAGACGGCATACGACACCGCCGCCTCGCTGTTCCAGAAACAATTCAAAATGCTGCGCACCGCGCTGGGCAAGGGCATCTAGGATAACGGGCCATGGACGAGCTGAAGAAGGTTCAGAACATCGCGTTGTCGGGCATGAAGGCCCAAAGCGAGCGTCTGCGCGTCATCTCCGAAAACCTCGCCAACGTGGATTCGACCGCGCAAACCCCCGACGGCACGCCCTATCGCCGCAAGGTGGTGTCGTTCAAGAACGAGCTGGACAAGGCCACCGGCAGCCAGCAGGTCAAGGTCGACAAGGTCAGGCCCGACCAGTCGGAATTCCAGCGCAAGTACGACCCCAAGCACCCCGCCGCCGACAAGGACGGCTATGTGCTGGCGCCCAACGTCAATCCGTTGATCGAAATGATGGACATGCGCGAGGCGCAGCGTTCTTATGAAGCGAACCTTGCCGTCATCAGCTCGTCCAAACAGCTGCTGTCGCGCACCGTCGAAATGCTGAGATAGTCCAGAACCGCGCGCGTTGCCCTAAGGAACTGCCGTCATGACCAGCATCAACAACGCCATCAACGCCTATTCCTCGCTCGCCAAGGCCGTCGGCGGCGGCGACGGCATGGAAGCGCGCGACGCCCCGGCGCCGGCGCCGGGTTCCGACTTCGCCGCCGTGCTGAAGGACGCCACCAAGCTTGCCATCGGCACCATGAAGGAGGCCGAAGGCCAGTCCGCCGCCGCCATCGCCGGCAAGGCCGACATCAAGGAAGTGGTGGCGGCCGTGACCAACGCCGAGATGACCCTGGAAACGGTGGTGACCGTGCGCGACAAGGTCATCAACGCCTATAACGAAATCATGCGCATGCCGATCTGATCGCGCATCCATGACCGAAGCCGAACTCATCGACGTCGCCCGCGAGGGCATCTTCACCATGATCATCGTGGCGGCGCCGCCGCTGCTGACCGGCCTTGCCGTCGGTCTGGTGGTGTCGCTTCTGCAGACCCTCACCCAGATTCAGGAATCGACGCTGACCTTCGTGCCCAAGGTCCTGCTGGTGTTCGGCTCGCTGATCCTGTTCCTGCCGTTCATGCTGAACACGCTGAACGACTTCTGGAAGGCGATGCTGGATCGCGCGGTCGTCGGCGGCGGGTGAGCCCGAAGCCCGTGCTGAACGATATCCTCACCCTCGACATCTATCGCTTCTTCATGATCGTCACCCGCCTGGGCGCGGCCATGCTGCTGCTGCCGGGCTTTGCCGGCCAGCTGGTGTCCGCGCGCATCCGGCTGCTGATGGCGCTGGCGTTCAGTCTGGTGCTGCTGCCGGTGGTGGGCACGCTTTATCCCCCCCTGCCCCGCCATCTCGGAGGCCTGGTCATGCTGATCGTCGGCGAGGCCATGGTGGGCATCTATCTGGGCGTGCTGACCCAGATGCTGATGGCGTGCCTGAACGTGGCCGGCACCTTCATCGGTTTCCAGATCGGCCTGACCAACGCCTTTTCCTTCGACGCGGTGGCCGAACAGCAAAGCTCGACCCTGACCGCCCTGCTGGCCAACATCGCCCTGATCGCGCTGTTCGCCACCGACATGCATCACCTGATGCTGCGCGCCCTGGCCGATTCCTACGCCACCTTCACGCCCGGCCAGCCGCTGCCGCTGGACGATTTTTCCGAAACCCTGGGCCACGTGATGTCGGCCAGTTTCGGGCTGGGGGTGCAATTGGCAGCGCCGCTGCTGGCGTTTGGCCTGATCTTCAACGCCGGGCTGGGGCTGCTGTCGCGTCTGGCGCCGCAGATTCAGGTGTTCTTCGTCGCCCTGCCGTTGCAGGTGGTGGCCGGGCTGGGCATGCTGATGGTGGCGTTGCCGCTGATGGTGATCATCTTCCTGCGCTGGTTCGAAGCCGGCCTGATGCCATTCCTGCGCTGAGGTAGGCCATGTCGGATGAAGGCGCAGAGGACAAAACAGAGGAGCCGACAGGCAAACGCCTGAGCACCGCGCGCCAGGAAGGCAACATCGCGCAGACCCCGGAGGCCAGGATTCTGGCCTCGCTGGTGGCCGGCATGATCCTGGTCGGCATGCTGGCACCCATGATGGCACGCCAGCTCAAGGCGCTGATGACGCCGCTGATCGAACGCCCGCACGAATTCGCCGTGGATCCTGGGGCGCTAGCGCGCCTCAGCCTGGATCTCGCCATCGGGGTCGGCAAGGTCATGGCCTGGCCGCTGATCCTGGTGGTGGTGCTGGGCGTCAGCCTGTCGCTGGCCCAGACCAAGGGCTTCATGTGGGTGCCCAAGAAGCTGATGCCCAGCTTCGACAAGATCAATCCGCTGCAGGGCGTGAAGCGCCTGTTCTCGGTCAACCAGGTGGTCGAGCTGGGCAAGGCGCTGATCAAGCTGACGCTGATCGGCAGCCTGCTGTTCTGGACCACCTGGAAACACCTGAGCGAATACCAGAACCTCGCCACCATCGGGCTCGAGGACCTGCTGGCCTACCTGCGCGACCAGATCTATTGGCTGACCTTCGTCACCGTCCTGGCCGTCGCCGTCATCGCCGCCGCCGACTATCTGTTCCAGCGGTGGCGCTGGATGGAAAAGATGCGCATGAGCAAGCAGGAGGTGAAGGACGAGCACAAGCAGCAGGAAGGCGACCCCCAGGTCAAGGCGCGCATCCGCTCGCTGCGCATCCAGCGCGCCCGCAAGCGCATGATGGCGGCGGTGCCCCAGGCCGACGTGGTGGTGACCAACCCCACCCACTACGCGGTGGCGCTGAAATACGATTCCGAGACCATGAACGCGCCGACCCTGGTGGCCAAGGGCGCCGACCTGATCGCCAAACGCATCCGCGACCTCGCCACCGAGAACGACGTGCCCATCGTCGAGAACCCACCGCTTGCGCGCGCGCTTTACGCCGCGGTCGAGCTTGACCAGGAAGTGCCGCCGGAGCACTACAAGACGGTGGCCGAGGTCATCGGCTACGTCATGCGTCTGAAGGGCCAACGTGCGAACTGAGTGGTGGACATCTCCCCTGCCGTGGACCTTGGGGGCGGCGGTTTCGGCCCTGGCCGGCATGGCCGCCGCCGAGAGCGGTCCGCTGCTGCTGCCCGTGGGGGTGGCCGCTCTCACCGCGCTGGCTGCCACCGGCGTGCTGGCGCGGCGATGGGGGCAGGCCCGCGAAGCCGCCGCCCAGGCCCACCGGCTGGCCGGCGCGCTGGATTCCGAGATGCGCGCCTGCGTCATCATCGACGCCGACAAACGCGAGATTTACCGTAACGTCGCCGGCCGGCGGATGCTGGGGGCGGCGGCCGATCCGCTGGCGCCGTTCATGGCCCGCGCCGCCGGGGACGACCGCACCCTGGCCGAGTTGGAACGCCTGCAGGCGGCCGCCCTGG
>DATGXU010000467.1:0-3885 GCA_035298685.1 Magnetospirillum sp.
GGTTTGATTTGCCCCCTTCCCCGCCGTAAGGGCGAGGAAGGGGTCAGGCTGATCACTGCCCCGGCTGCGGCTCGGGATCGGTGCCGAAACTGCCGGCCTGCGGGCCCGAGGTGGGCACCGACGAGCGGCGGGGAGCATCCTTGCCGCGGGCATAGCCACCGTCACGCACCAGGGGCTCGCCCCGGATCAGGGTGTCGATGTCATCACGCGACAGGGTTTCGTACTCCAGCAGACCTTTGGCAATGGCCTCCAGCTCGTCGATGTGCTCGGTCAGGATGGTGCGGGCGGTCTGCTCGCCTTCCTCGACGAAGCGGCGGATTTCCTCGTCGATCAGGCGGGCGGTGGCGTCCGACATGTTCTTGTGCTGGGTCACCGAGTGGCCCAGGAAAACCTCTTCCTGGTTCTCGTTGTAACGCAGCGGGCCAAGCCTGTCCGAGAAACCGAACTCGGTCACCAGCTTGCGGGCCAGATCGGTGGCGCGCTGGATGTCGTTGGAAGCGCCCGTGGTCACCGCGTCGGCGCCGAAGATCATCTCTTCCGCCACGCGGCCGCCGAAGAACGACGCGATCATGGATTTCAGCTGACGCAGGCTGTGCGACAGCCGGTCACGCTCCGGCAGCGCCATGGTGACGCCCAGGGCGCGGCCGCGCGGAATGATGGTCACCTTGTGCAGGGGCTCGTGACCCGGCACGTGCATCATCACCACCGCATGGCCGGCTTCGTGATAGGCGGTCAGGCGCTTTTCCTCGTCGCTCATCACCATCGAGCGGCGCTCGGCACCCATCATCACCTTGTCCTTGGCCGCTTCGAACTCGGCCATGGTCACCACCCGCTTGCCGGCGCGGGCGGCCAGCAGGGCGGCCTCGTTGACCAGGTTCGACAGGTCGGCACCGGAAAAGCCGGGGGTGCCGCGGGCGATGATCTTGGGTTCCACGTCAGGCGCCAGCGGCACCTTGCGCATGTGAACCTTCAGGATCTTCTCGCGGCCCAGGATGTCGGGATTGGGCACCACCACCTGACGGTCGAAACGGCCGGGACGCAGCAGCGCCGGGTCCAGCACGTCGGGACGGTTGGTCGCCGCAATCAGGATGACGCCTTCGTTGGATTCGAAGCCGTCCATCTCGACCAGCAACTGGTTCAGCGTCTGCTCACGCTCGTCGTTGCCGCCGCCCAGGCCGGCGCCGCGATGGCGGCCGACGGCGTCGATTTCGTCGATGAAGATGATGCAGGGTGCGTTCTTCTTGCCCTGTTCGAACATGTCGCGGACACGGGACGCACCCACGCCGACGAACATTTCCACGAAATCCGAACCCGAAATGGTGAAGAACGGCACGTTGGCTTCGCCGGCGATGGCGCGGGCCAACAGGGTCTTGCCGGTACCGGGCGGACCGACCAGCAGCACGCCCTTGGGGATCTTGCCGCCCAGGCGCTGGAACTTCTGCGGGTCCTTCAGGAACTCGACGATTTCCTCGAGCTCCTGCTTGGCCTCGTCGATGCCGGCGACGTCCTCGAAGGTCACGCGGCCGGTCTTTTCGGTCAGCAGGCGAGCCCGGCTCTTGCCGAAGCCCATGGCCTTGCCGCCACCCGACTGCATCTGGCGCATGAAGAAGATCCACACGCCGATCAACAGCAGCATGGGGAACCACGACACCAGCACGCCCCACAAGGTGGGCTGATCGTCGGACGGCGCGGTCGCCCAGATCTTCACCTGGTTCTCGCGCAGCTTCGGCACGATGTCGGTGTCCGGCGGCATGTAGGTGGTGAAGGGCCGATCGTCGTTGAAACGGCCGGAAATGTTGTAACCCTGGATGGTGACTTCCTTCACCTGTCCACGGTCGACATCGGCCATGAAGTCGGAAAAGGCGGTCTGGCCCATGCCCGGCTGTTTCGAATTGGTCTGGAACAGATTGAAAAGCATCACCAGCAACAGGGCGATGATGACCCACAGCGCCAGGTTCTTGCTGAAGTTCAAGGTCAGGCCCTTCCTCGTTTAGCCCGGCGTCTCACCCACGCCGGGACGACCACCCGCGCCGAAATGCGGTTCCCTAGAGATAATGACGGCCCCGCCTTAGACAAGGCAACGCCCGCCTGCCGTCAGTGGAACGGCAGGCGCGGCAATGATCCATTGCAGCACCGGTTCCGCGACCGTTCCTCGGTTATAGCCGAGGTGGGGGACCGCGCAAAGTCCCTGCTGGTCGTAGATGGCCGGCAAAGTTGGGCGCACGGCTGCGGGAACGTCCGGCAGCCGGCGCGGCTTCACCAGTGCCGCCAACCGCTTCGCCCCGGTGGCGCCCAGGGCTGCGATCCAAAGCCCTGACCCCGCGCGTTCCGCCACTTTCAGGCGGAAACGGCCATCCCACACCTGCGTCGCCCCGGGCACCAGCGGCAATGGCGGCGCCATCCGCCCCGCCTCGCGACAGACCAAGATGCGGTCTCGCAAGGGCGCAATACGGCAGCCCGCCAAGGTCGCCCCCCCAACCATTCCATCACGCAAGCGGCCATATGACCGGCGGATTTGTTCTTCCCGAGGCGGATAATCCTGGCCGCCCACAGCCTGAACCAGACGCGACAGCAGGCGCAGCCCCACCTCTTCGGGCACAAGGCGAAAAACCTCGGGCGCCACAAGCATGTGGCCGGCCGGATGGGGGGCCACCCAGCGGGCGGCGGCATCGGCCACCATGGTTTCCAGTGCCGAACGCGCCCGCCCCAGCCGAGCGGCGGTGCGGCCAAGCCGTTCGACCGTCATGCCCTCGCCGGCCAGGATGGGCAGCAGCGCGCGCATGCGCACCCGCGCATAGGCGGCGTTGCGGTTGGAGGGGTCCTCGACCCAGCCCTGCCCACGCGCGGCCAAGGTCGCCGCCAGCCGGCGACGGTCGACGCCCAGCAGCGGGCGCAGCAGCCGCACGGCGAAGCCTTCCACCACCGGCGCCATGGCGGCCAAGCCATCGACGCCCGATCCGCGCGCCAGCCGCAGCAGCAGCGTTTCCGCCTGATCGTCGCGGTGATGGGCGAGCAACAGGTGCAACACGCCGGCGGCCGCGCACCAATCCTCCAACAGGCCATAGCGGGCGGCGCGGGCCTGGGCCTGGATATCCGCCGACGGCTTGGCGCCGTCCCAGCGCAGCACGTGATGAGAAACGCCCAAATCTGAGAGCCAGCTGCCCACCTGCGCCGCCTCGGCGGCGGAATCGGGGCGCAGACCGTGATCCACCGTCAGCGCCACCGCCCGCCCGCCCCTTTCGCGCGCCCAATCATGGGCCAGCAGGGCCAGGGACAGACTGTCGGCGCCGCCCGACACCGCCACCGCCACATGGGGGCGCGCTTCGAACGGCCCCAGCGGAGCCATCAGCGCGGCGAAATCGGCGGCGGTCAGTGGTGTGGGCATGGACGAGAGAAGGTCATGCGGCGGCGAAAATGAAAAGCCCCTCCGAAGAGGGGCCTTGGCGTCACTTGCACTCGTATTTCTGCTTTTCGGCCACCGCCGCCCGCTTGACCCGGTCCGACATCTGCGGCTGGTCGGCGAACAGGATGGCAAACGCGGTACAGGCTTCCTTTTTCTTGCCCAATTGCCCGAACGACGAACCGGCCTTGTAGATCATGTCCGGCGCCTTGGTGTGCTTGGGGAACTTCTTGTAGCCGTCCAGGAAGGTGGCGGCGGCAGTGCCGAAATCCTTTTTGGAATAGGCGATGTCGCCCAGCCAATACTGGGCGTTGCCGGCCAAAGCGTGGCTGGGGTTCTTGGACAGGAATTCCTGGAAACCATGCTCGGCGGTGGCGTAGTCGCCGGCCTGAGCGGCGGCATAGGCGGCGTCGTACATGGATTGCGGGTCCTGCGCCTTGGCGGCGGCGGCCGGCGCCGTCGGCTGGCTGCCCAGCATCTTCTTC
>DATGXU010000468.1:0-11434 GCA_035298685.1 Magnetospirillum sp.
CCCGGGCGGGACCGGAACGGCCCCCGGCGGCGGCGGTGGCGCGCAGGGCCAGACCTCCGGCACCTCGGGGGCGGGCGCGGCAGGCCGCATCGAGATCTGGGTGTGGTAGCCATGCCGCAGCGCCTGCTCAACTTCTTCGGAGGGAACGTCATGGAGCGCCTGACAGATGCTCTCGCCGTTTTCGGCATCATGAGCGGGCTCAACCCGAGCATCTACGAGTGGCTGAGCGACATATCCACCACCTTCGCCCTGTTCATGCCGGTGCTCGGCTGCATCTGGCTCGGGGTGCAGATCTGGTCGCGCGTGGCGCGGGGCAAGTAAGGAACAAACCATGAACAAACTGTCATCCACCTCGCTGGCCCGCCTCAAGGGCGTGCATCCCGACCTCGTGCGCGTCATCAAGCGCGCCGCGGACACCACCGCCGTTCCCTTCCTCGTGGTCGAGGGCCTGCGCACCATGGAGCGCCAGAAGCAGCTGAAGAAGATCGGGGCCTCGACCATCCTCAACTCGCGGCACATCACCGGCCACGCCGTGGACCTCGTGCCGCTCATCGACGGCAAGGTGTCGTGGCACTGGCCGCATTTCCGCAAGCTCGCGCCGTTCATCCGGGCTGCCGCGCGGGCCGAAAAAGTGCCTCTCGAATGGGGCGGCGACTGGAAACGCTTTCCAGACGCGCCGCACTGGCAGCTTCCCCGCAACCTCTACAAATAGGAGATACCCATGACCTGGGACACCGTGCAGCAGTTCATCCGCATCATCATGCAGGTTCTGGCCGGCATGCTCGTCAGCCGCGGCCTCATCACCGCCGAGATGGGCGTCACCCTTACCGGGGCCATCGTCAGCCTCGGCGGCATCGCCTGGTGGATCTTCTGGCAGCGCTCGAAGCCGGCTGCGTGATGACCGACGGCCTCGTCGTCGCGGCGCTGGTGGCGGCCGTCCTGATCGGCGTCGGGGCGGCGGCCTTCCTCGTGATGCGCTCGCCCGCCTTCTGGGCCGATGCGGGGCGGCAGCTGGCGGCAGCGCTGCTCCCCAAGATCATCAGCATACTGAGCAAAAGAATGGACCCCGAAACCGAGGCCAAATGGCGCGACTGCCAGCGCCGTGGAGGAAAGTGGAACCCGAGAACCCGCAAATGTGAATAGGAGCCTACCCATGAAACCCGTCCTCGCCCTCGCCGTCCTCCTCGGCCTCGCGGCCCCCGCCGCCGCCTGGGACATCGACAAGATGAACGCCCAGATCGAGCAGACCAACGTCATCGTCAGCGGCATCTGCTCCGGCACCGTCATCGACACCGCGCGCCGCCTCATCCTCACCGCGCACCACTGCATCACGGATTCGCTGCGCGAGACGGAGAAGGAGGAGGTCGACCCCATCACCGGCGAGATCCGCAAGCGCACGGTCATGGAGAAGGCCCCCATGTACATCGAGACGTGGAAGCGGCAGGACTTCGACGTGGTGACCTCCGAGACGCATGCCGCCCTCATCCGCGGCTGGGACGATCAGGCCGACATCGCCATCCTCGAGGTGATCGACACGGACTGGAAGGCCGCACAGGCCGCGCCGCTCGCGCCCGACACGTTCCAGTACAAGCGGGGCGTGAAGGTCTACGCGGTGGGCAACCCCGGCATCACGTTCGACAACTCGCTGACCGAGGGCATCATCTCGGCTCCCGCGCGCAAGCTCGATCTCGGGCGCGGCAAGGTGCCGTTCTTCCAGATGAGCGCGGGCGTCATCGGCGGCAACTCGGGGGGAGCCATCTACAACGAGGAGGGCGAGATCATCGGCACGCTGTCGGCGGGGGTCAGGGGCTCGTCCATCGGTCTGGCGGTGCCGGTGTCGAAGACCAAGGAACTGCTGCGGAAGCTGAACCTCGTGGCGGCGGCTCCGGCGGTGGCGGGGAAGGTGGGGTATCCGTACTGATTACCGGATCTTGCCCTTGCTGCGTCTGGCGGGGTGATTGTTCTTGATTGCCTCCTCAACGGCAGCGAGGACTTCCGGCGACCGCCTGAACCATTCCCCGTTCATCCGATGTGGCCGAAGATCGAGGTGCAAGAACCATTCGAACTTCCGCGGGGCAGGAAAAGCGGCAAGGACGCTGAGCCGGTGGGGGCATGCTGTTTGCAGCGCAGCAAGGCGTTTCCCGACGCTCCCAAAGGTTATCCCGATTTTGATCGGGTAGTCAGGCACGTCATGCGTCGAGATGAAGTAGACCGTGCACATCCGTGATTTCTCCATCACCTTCTCCACCTAGCTGCACGGATTTTGCACGGATTTAACGAAAAGGCCAAGCGCAAACCGGAACAAACTATGCCCAACGTACTGCATACGTTCACGAAATGGGCCGTTTCCGTTGCTGTTTTCAGCAAGGCACGTCCCTAGACTTGGGCCGCGCGGTGCAAACCTGCGGCCCTTTTTTTTCGTCAAATCAATCACTTGTCGTTTTCGCTCGGCGGCGGCTTCACGGGTTTTGCACGGTTTCTGCTCAGGCCGCGCATGAAGTCGTGCACGTCGGTCATCTCCAGGTGCCCGTAGGCATCATCCACCACAGATAGCTTTTTCCAGCCGCCCGCTTCCTTCAGGCGCTTGATGTTGCCGCCAGCCTTCAGGAAGCGTGCAGCGAATGCATGGCGGCCAAGCTCGTGGCCGTCGCGGTAGGGAAGCCCAGCCGCCTTGTGGGCGGCCCGGAGAGCCTTCCCAACGCCTTGGGTGGTGGAATAGCCCCAGCCCCCGGCGGGGTATTCCCAGCCTTCGGGAATCGGCACCATGCGCGGCTCGCCGTTCTTGGTCTTCCCCACGACGGCGTAACCGTCCCGGATGTCGCCGGGCCTGACCCGTAGCGCCTCGCCGGTGCGTAGCCCGGTGTAGGTCATCAGCCAGACGAGGCGCATCAGCCCGTCCGCGAGGTGCGGCAGCAGCTTGTCGAGGTGGGCGTCGTCGGCCGGGCTCACCTGCGGCCGCTCCTCGTCGCGCCGCTCCCAGATCGGCACATAGGCCCCCGGCAGCCGCGACCGCACCGCCGACCGCATCACCGCCACCATCGGCCCGTAGACCTGACGGTTCAGCGTGGACGCCTTGGCACCCGGGTACAGGAGGCGCGCCGCCTCGTCGATCTCGGCCTGGCCGATCTCGGGCAGGGGCCTTTCCTTGAAGTGGTCGAGCAGCGGCGTCAGGAAGCGGCCCGGCTTCCCCTTGTTGAGGTAGGCCGTCACGGCGTCGGCAAAGGTGGCCGGCCTGACCTCCCCGAGCCGCGCCGCGTCATAGACTTCGCGCTCCCGCTTGAGGCGGTAGGCTTCGGCGCGCGCCCGGTCAGGAGTTCCCGTGCTTTCAAATAGCTCGATCCCGGCGACGGTGCCGCGGACGAACCAGTTTGGCGAACGCTTGGGGTATTTCTTGAGACGGAGCATGTGAGATAGCCAAGAAAAGCCTGAACCTGATCTTCGGTGAAGCCGATGCCGCGGCCCAGCTTGCAGCAACAGCCCGCCTCCTTGGCCTTGGCGATGAGGCGTTTCAAGGCGGGGCGGCGGTTCTCGGGAAACATGGCCCGCACGTCCTCGGGGCTGTAGAGCTTCATCGCGCTATCGTCCTCCCGTCCAGCGTGCGCTTCCACTTCGACTTCCGCGACCCCGGAATGACGGCTCGGGACGAGCGGATGCCATTGGCCTTGTCGCGCTGCCGCACCGTCTTGGCGGCCTTCGGCACGTCGTGGCGCGCCGTCTTGTGGCGGTGGCAAGTGCGGCACACGCAAGCCACGTTATCAAGACTGCTGTCCCGGCTATTGGCCCAAAGGTCGACGTGGTCAAAGTCAAAACCATAACCCAGGTCCGCATTGCAGCGCACTCCCTCGGGCAGGCCGTAGAGCGGCCCCACGGCCTCGCAGCGGTTGCCGGCACGTTCCAGCGCCGCGCGTTTCACGGGTTTCGAGAAGTCGCGTGTCACGGTTCTACGTTCCCCGACCGGGAATGCTCGATCTCGAGCCACACAGTCGGCCCAACGACGGGGTGTGTGGAAAGGCTCGTCCGATGCCCCGTGATGGTGCCGCGCCTCGTCACGGGCTTGCCCGCGTGCCGGGCCGGATAGCTGACGTACACTTTCGCCCCCGGGTGGTTCTTCGCAAGGCTGGCGATGATCTCGCTGAACTCTTCAATCTTCATGGCGGCTCTCTTTGCTCGGGTTGAACTGCATCACCGGCTGCACGAAGCGGTAGGTGGACCAGCCGCCCGTGCGGGACGTAGACGTCAGCCAGCCGCGCTCCTCGAGCCCCATCACCGCCTTGTGGGCCATCGTCGACGAGGAACCGATGCCGGCGGCCACCTCGCGGAAGTTGACGCGGAACGCCTCGCCGTGCGGGCGGTGCGCCACCAGCCAGCGGTAAACCGCCGCCATGATGGGCGTCATGGAGTAGCGCTGGCGGCCATCGGTGGGGATGCCGAGCGGGTAGGCGGGGACAGTCGGGCCGATGCGGAGCAGGGGGACGGTCATGTGCGGGCCTCCGCCTTGGCGATGGCGGCGCGGGCGTCGTCTAAAGTCAGCCCGCCATCCGCCTTAATTTCAACGTTGGTGAAGCCCTTCACAAATGGTCCAGTTTGAGGATGAGTGAGCCCGTCGAGGGCGTCTTCCATTTGCGTGACGAAGGCTTTTGTAAGGGCCAGCAGCTCCGGCGCGGCGGCGATCAGGCGGGCATCTGCAGGCCACGCGGTTTCGCAAGCCGGGTTTCCGGCGATGGCGACAGAAGCCACCAGTTCGTTCGTTGGCACAGAGTAGACGCGGCTGATGTCGGGGGCGTAAGCCCACGGTCCCGGTGTGTGCTTGCTCATGCGGCGTTCCTCAGTGTTGCGGCATCGGTGCCGATCAGTTCCGAGATGATGTGCAGCGCACGGTCCTTCGCCTCCTGGAACTGCTCGCGGCCCATGGCGTCCCTGCGCTGGCTGTCAGCGGTCCAGATCGTCACCGCCTTGCCGTCGATGGCGACGAGGCTGTAGCGGTCCATGGCCTTGGCCTTGGTGGCGAGCGTCATGGCCTCGTGGTTGTTGGCGCACACCACGCGGGTCTCCGAGCAGAAGCCCGCCTTGATGAGCGCCCACTTGCGCAGATGCTCCGGGGACGGAAAATCGTCGGCCAAGCCTTCGGGGAGGTTCTTCCATGCCTCGTTCACACAGGCGAAGAAGTGGTCGTGAGAAGCCTTGGAGCGGTGTTCTGCCATCTGCCAGCCGTGAACGGACCCAACTTCAAGCTTTACTCTTTTCGGGTGTAGGCATTTGAAAACCCCCCCGCCCTCATATTTCATCGGCAAAACGTCAGTCATGAGACCCTCCGTTGCTTGCCTGTGCAGATTTTAGAAACTTGTGAGTTATGGATGCCGTAATCCTCGGCAATGCTCTTGATCTGCTGCCCCGCTAGCCGCTTGGCGCGTATTGCGGAAACTTGCTCACTTGTAAGCTTCGAGTGAGCGTGAGTTTCGCCTTTGGAATGGCGGCCCTTGGCAACCATGTCCTGAATATTATCAAGTTGAGTACCAAGGAAAAGGTGGGCAGGGTTTACGCACGACCGCACGTCGCATGAATGGCAGACTTGCATCCCCTCAGGAATAGGCCCGTGATGTACTTCATAAGAAAACCTGTGGGCCGTAAGCATTTCGCCATTGTGTCGGACACGCCCATATCCTTTGGCATCACAATATGCTGACCAGTACCAGCACGTGGAGAATGGGATCATCTCAACGTAGCGCATTAATTTGCTTATTCCGCCGCCCTCGTAGCGCAGGGGGAATGTCTCGCTCATGCCGCCACCTTCGCCTTGAGGGCGTCCTTGGCGTCTTCCTTGATGGCCTCGATCTCCTCGCGCCAGTCAGCCGGCAGCGCCGCGATGGTCTTGGCGTTGTTCTTCCAGAACAGGGCGAGATCTTCGACGGTGCCGGATGCCTCGATGTCGTGGATGCCCTTCTGCAGCCGCTCGAACTCGGCGCGCACAATGCCGCTGCGGGCGTAGGATGTCTTCGGCTCGGCGGCCTTCTCGTTCGCCTGGTTGCCGTCGTCGTCCTCATCCGCCGCGATGTTGGTCACGGCGGACAGCGTGTAGCGGCGGCCATAGGTGATGCCGGAGCCCATCGTCTGCGGCTTGTCGTAGGGGATCGGGAAGCGCGACTCGATCCACTGGCCCGAGGCGTGGATCAGGCGGGTGAACACGACGATGGTGTTTTCCTCGGTGTCGGTGCCCTGCACCACGGCGATCCCGTGCTTCGCCAGCGCCGGGGTGACGGCGTTGCGGATCTCCGCGAGATCGGCATAGCGCGACTTGAAGTGCGGATTTTGCTTGTTCAGCGTGGCGTTCTTCATTTCGCCCTGCGCCTTGGCGAGGGCGGTGGCCAGCTGGTCGAGTGCGTCTGAGGTTCTCACAGTCCTGCTCCGATGAAAACGATTGTGATGATGGCGGCGGCGATGAGGTAGTCGCGCAGCATCAGCGGTCACCCCGCGCGTGCTCGGCGGCGTCGATGGCGCGCTCGCGCCGGTCCTGCGCGAGCAGGGCGTCGAAGGCGGCCTCGACGGGGGCCAGCGCCTCCTTGAGGTAGTGGTAGACGTAGCAGGCGCGGTTCGGCACCTGCTCGCCGATGTCGCTGTCGGGGTCCGTGTGGTAGTCGCGCTGGCCCTCGATGAAGGTGAGCGCGTCCTGTGCGGCGTCGATCAGGTCGCCCAGCTTGAGGAGGTCCATCACGCGTCCTCCCTCTGCTTCTTGACGAGGGACATGCCCAGCAGTTCGGCCAGCTGGGTGAGGTGCAATTCCATCATCTCGCGCCAGCAGTTCAGTTCCGGCGCGGCGGCGTGCATGGCGGCGTAGCGGGCGAGGTCGGACGCCAGCGAGGCGGCACTGAAGCAGTTCACTTCCTCGTCGCGGGTCATGACTCGATCTCCATCTCGGCGTCGTAGCAGCAGTCATCGAGGCCCTGCGCGAGGTAGGCGTCGAGCACCTTGAGGTCGGGATCGGCGATCCACGCGAACTCGCTGGCGGCGTACTCGGCGGCGACCAGCGAGAGCAGCTTGGCTTTCAGTTCGGATTTGAACAGATCGAGGGCGGCGGTGGTGACACGTTCTTTCGCGTCACGGGTGCGGGCTTCTGAGAGGGTAAGCACTTGCATGATGTTGGCTCCCTTGGTGATGGAGCTAACATAATATGCGCCTACTCATATTGTCAACGGAAAAATACAGCGGCGAATAAATCAAGTGTTTAATTGTGCACAAAAAGGCGAAGCCGCTTTAGCGGGCCGTCACAACCGCGAGCACGCCGAAGAAGACCAGCAGCACGATGTAGAGGCACAGCGCCAGCAGGCCGAACAGCACCAGCGCCTCGAAGGTGCTCGCCGCGGCGCAGCTGGCATAGCCGAAGAACTCGCAGTACCAGGTCAGGAAGCGCTGCAGCATGGGTTCACCGGGGCTTGATCCATTCGACCTTCGCCGCCCATGACACGTGCTGATCGAGCAGGGGGGTGCCGTTCGTGGAGTACAGGTCGAAGCGGCCCGGCTTGCGCCCGGGGTGCAGCTTCTTCACCAGCACCCGGTCGTCCGTGAGGCCGATCACGCACAGCTTGCCGTACAGTTCCTCGTGCGGAGCTTCCTGGCGGTCGTTGTAATAGATGATCCATCGGTCCTCGGCCATGCCGGCCATGGAATCCCCCCGGACCTCAACAGCCACGGTGTGTTCGGTGCCCCCCGGGGGCGCCTCGACTTCCTCGAACGGGCCTTGCCCTACCGCAAACATGCTGACGGTTGCTCCCGCGTTGACGTATCCAACCAATGGTACGGTCAAGGCGCGGCCCGGGTCAAACGCTACGTAGTTGTACCTATCTCCAAGGGCTTTCAAAGCTTCCCACTGGGGAATCTCGGGCTCCGCTCCCTTTTCCCATCTGGAGACGGTGGGTTGGGTCGCCCCCACCATCTCGGCAAAGATGGTCTGGTTCACGTTTATGTGATTGCGGAGGCCGCGTATCCAGAGCGCACGACGTTTCATGTTGCGCGCCAATAACACAGGTGTTTCAGATTCAAAAATGTACACGGGCGTATATGCGCTTGACAGTCTATCCTTAGCCGCATAATATCCGTCCATGTCCCACCCCATCAAAACCATCCGCACTGCCGTCCTGGGGGCTAGCCAGATGGAACTGGCCGCCCTGACCTCGACCTCGCAGGCCACGGTGTCGCGCTGGGAGTCTGGAGAACTGTTCCCCGACCTGCGCCACATGGCGGCGATCCGCAGCGCTGCCCGCACCCGCGGCATCAAGTGGCGCGACGAGTGGTTCTTCGACCCCGCCACCATTCCGGCCAAGCAAAGGGCCGCACGATGACCGTTTCTCCCGCCGGCTGGTCGCTCCCCGACTTGGCTACGGCCCGTCCTCCCCGGGCCTGGCGGCACCTTGGCCGCGCCTCACACGCGCGGCCATCTTTATCACCGGAGACGCCGCACCATCTCGGCGGCGATCTCCCCGATGGACACGAAGCCGCCGGTGGGCTCATGACGGCGGCTTGTGGGGCGGGCGCGGCGACAGGAAGGCGGCCGGTAGGCGCCACGTCGCGCCCGCCGCTCCCGTCTCAAGTTGATCACGTCGCACATGTGGATGGCTCCTCGAGTTCACTGCCTGACATCGGTGAACATAGGCAGAGGTCATTCCATGGATTTGGAAAAGTTTTCCATGAACGTGCTGGCTGAGAAACTGACGGCGCTCGGTGGGGCGGGCCCCATGAAACAGCGGGAGTGGCGCATCAGGTGCCGCCTCGGCTGGCACGGCAAGGCCGCCAGCGCCATCCGCCATCTGCTCTACGGCGAGCGCCGACCGACGCTCGACGAAGCCCGTGAAATCGAGGCCGCGCATCTCAAGTTCTGCGCAGAAAGGATACGCGCCAATGACGCCGAGAATGCGGCTCTCCTTTCCTCCATGCGTGCCGCTCTGGCCGCGATGGAAGCGAGCGACCCGGAATTTTTTCAGCCGCATGTCGAAGCGATGCGCGCGATCCTGCTTCAGCGCCGGGCTCAGGCTGCTGAGCCTGTCGGAGAAGATCGAGGGGAGGACACATGACGCAAACCAGCCTCTTTGACCATTACCCGCGCGCGGCGGGCGCGAAGGAGGAAACCACCTCCCGCGATGCCGCCCGCGCCATCGAGGCCAGCGGCAGGGCCCCCACATTGCGCGAGGCCGTGGCGCTGCACTTCAAGGCCGGGCACGCCTCGACGGCTGACGAAGTGGCGAAGGCGCTGCGCGAAGAGCCGTGGACCATCCGCCCGCGCGTCACCGAGCTTTACAAGCAGGGCCTCATCGTTCGCACAGGAGAGCGCCGTCTCAGCATGGGCGGCCGTCCCAGCCACGTCTACCGGGTGGCGTGATGGGCATCCGCCGCCACAACGCGCGCCGGGACGCCAACGAGGGCGTCATCGTCGCCGCCTTCGAGGCCATGGGGTGTTTAGTTCGGCGCATCGACACGCCCGCCGACCTGCTGGTCAACCATCACGGCACGGTGCTGCTGGTCGAGGTCAAGACCCGCACCGGCCGCCTCACCGACGACCAGCGGGCCTTCGCTGAACACTGGCCGCTGCACATCGTCAAGAGCCCGGAAGAGGCCATCGCGCTGGTGCAGAGGAGGGGACCATGAAGACGGACCACGCAATCGCAGCCCTGAAATCTGGTGGCTTCCTGATGGCCGAGCACGAGGACGGCGGCGAACTGAAATACCGCTGCGTTCCCGGGGGGGGCATAACCCCCAAGCAAGCCGCGCTGCTTATCCGGGAGCTTGGCTTGCAAACTGGCGGGGATGCGCTATTCCCCGACGTCACGCCACAGACGTGGAGGCTGTGATATGAGCAGCCTTCGCCCGCTCGCCAAGCCACAGATACCTCTGCCGTCCGCGAAGCCCGCGGGCGAGCCGCCGCGCCTCGCGTTCATCCCGCTGTCCAAGCTGCGGATCGACGACACCTACCAGCGCCGGATCGAGCGCCGTGGCCTCAAGACCATCGAGCGCATCGTCAGCGAGTTCGACTGGAACCGCTTCGCGCCGCTGATCGTCGCCCCGCTGCAGGGCGGGCTCTACGCCATCATCGACGGGCAGCACCGGGCCACGGCGGCGCTGCTGCGCGGCTTCGACAAGGTGCCGTGCGCCATCGTCCATGCGTCCGCCGCCGAACAGCCGGGCATCTTCGCCGCCGTCAACGGCGACGTCACGCCGATCACCATTTTCCAAATGTTCAAGGCCGCGCGGGCCGCAAATCAGGAATGGGCGCTCGACATCGACCGGGCCTGTGCCGCCGCCGGCATCGTGCCCCTCGTCTATCCGAAGGGCAGGGGAGAGATAAAGCCATTCGAGACGATGGCCATCGGCACCCTGCGCCAGTTCATCATCCGCTTCGGCGTCGCCGAGGTGGCCGCCGCGCTCAAGGCCGCGGTGAAACACCACGGCGCCGACGAGCCGGGCTTCTGGAACTCCGCCGCCATCAAGATGGCGGTGTCCGATTGGCGGATCGCCCAGGGCAAGAGGCCCGACATGGACCCGTCGGCGTCCTCGCTCGCCCAGCGCATCCGCGAACTGCGGGCCAAGGGCCATTCCCGCTTTGCCATCCAGGCCGCCCTGCGCGTGAAGCTGGCGGACATCGAGGAAGCGATCAGGGGTGGCGCATGAGCGAGGATCCCTGCCGCAGCTGCGCCCACATGAAGCGCGACGACGAGTGGCGGCTGCGCTGCTACTCCCCGCAGCTGCAGCGCCAGCGCCTCGCCGGCATCCTCTGCCTGTTCGAGCGCGACACCCATCCCGAGCCCGCCCGCGAGGCCGCACGCGGCACCGGCAAGTGCGGGCCTGCCGCAGCCAACCACGTCGAAAGGATCGGCCTATGAGCCCCGAGGACTGGATCAAGTCCCGTCTCGACGGCCACTTCTACTCGCGCTGCTGGGACGGCCATGTGCGCGACCTCGCTGTCCCGCGCGACTACACGCCCACTCACGAGCCGCCATCCGCCAAGACCAACGTCGCGAAGATCCGGGCGGCGATGGCAAACCGCCGCCCATGGACGCCGGACGAGGACGCCTCCATCGTCTCCATGCGGGCTGACGGCTTCGGTTACGTCGAGATCGCCAAGGCCCTGCGGCGCGGCGACAAGGGCGTCATCGCGCGCTACAAGAAGCTGTGCACCGAGGCGGGCATCGTCCCCGTGTTCATCGCCCCATGCAAGTCACGGCAGAGGGCGGGCGCATGATTTCCGCTGCTGAACTCCGCAAGCTGGCATCCCTCAACCTGTCGCCAGAACAGATGGCGGGCGTGCTCGAGTTGCTTGCTATCCGTGCCGAAAAGGAAGAGGCGCGCAAGGCGGCACAGGCCGAGAGGAAGCGTCGGTCACGTGACAAGAGCGTGACCGTCACGGGACAGTCACAGGACATGGGCGTGACCCCTTCCCCCCTTGTTCCCC
>DATGXU010000469.1:0-2784 GCA_035298685.1 Magnetospirillum sp.
CCGTACATGGTCATCAGCGGCACCGTCATGGTGCCGCCGCCGATGCCCATCATCGACGACAGCGCGCCGATCACCGTGCCGATGGCGGCGCGGGCGGCGCCGGTGGGCAGGTGTTCGCCCAACCGCCAGGTCGGGCTGCCGAAAATCAGTTGCAGCGCCACCACCAGCGCCACCACGGCGAACACCGCCGTCAGGGTCGGCCCCTTGACCTGGGCGGCGATGGCCGATCCCAAAAACACGCCCAGCACGATCATCGGGCCATAGCCGCGCAGGAAGTCGCGATCGACGGTGCCGCGCTTGTAATGGGCCGAGGCCGACGACCACGCGGTGGCGACGATGGTCGCCAGCGAGGTACCCACCGCCACCTGCATGCGCACGGATTCGTCGACGCCCAGATGGGTGAACAGGTGGAACAGCACCGGCACCACCACGATGCCGCCGCCGACGCCCAGCAATCCGGCGATGATGCCGGCCCCGGCGCCGGCGGCCAGCAGCAATGCCGCGAAAGGAAGCAATTGGGAGATGTCGATCATGATGGACGCGGTATACGTGCTTTTGCCCGCCGGTGCTAGAGTGGCGCCCTTGGGGTTTTGTCCGGGGTGAATTGCATGGCGGACGGGCCGACGCCGGAACAGCAGGCCGATTATCTGGTGCGCAAGCTGGAACAGACCATCCGCGACAACCGGACGGTCAAGGGCATGTCGTTCCGCACCTGGCAGACCATCGCGCGCGAGGAAATCGTCAACGCCCTGCGCGCGGTGGAAAAGCGCCATGCCGACCACGACCGCGCGGTGGGGCGGGTGCTGCTGGTCGCCTCGGCCTCGCTGGTCAGCATCGGCTTTTGGGGCGCGGTGGTGGCGGTGGACCGGGCCTATGGCGGCATCGCCGCCCTGGTGGCGCTGGTGGCCGGTGCGGCGCTGTTCTTCGTCGGCGCCGAATGGGGCATCCGCCGCGTCGGCTCGGGCTGGGTCCGCCGCCGCCGGGCCGAGCGGTTCACCAACATCGAAAGCCTGGACCGCCGCATCAAGCGCATGGAAGACACCCTGAAGAAAAAGCACGACCGCCTGAAGGAACGGATGGAGGAGTTCGGGCCGCTATGAAACGCTTGCTGGTGCTGGCGATCCTGGCCGCCGCCCTGGTGATCGCGGGGGTGCTGGCGCAATGGTCGCCGCGTCCCGTCGAGGCGGCGCTGCTGTTGGGCGATCTGGGTGCGGGTTCGGGCGACAGCCTGTTCAAGCGCATCACCCCCCGCCCCGACCGCCAGAAGCTGGCGGTGACGGTGGACGGCCGCAGCTTGACCGGCGACCTTTATCTGCCCGGCGACAAGGCCGGCGCCGGTCTGGTGCTGGTGCCCGGCGCCGCCAAGGACGGCAAGGACGATCCCCGTCTGGTGGCGCTGGCGCAAACGCTGGCGCGCGCCCGCTTCCTGGTGCTGGTGCCCGACATCGCCAATTTGCGCGCCCAAGAGATATCCGCCGCCGACCGCCAGCCCATCGTGGACGCGCTGCATTTCCTGCAGGACGAACGCCACCTGCCCGGCACCGGCGTCGCCGCCATCTCCTATGCGGCCATCCCCGCCGTACTGGCGGCGCTGCAGGAACCGCGCACCGACTTCGTGGTGACCGTGGGCGCCCCCTATGACCTGACCGCCATCGTCACCTTTTTCACCACCGGAGCCTTTCGCGAGGCGCCGGGGCAACCGTGGCAGCACGCCCAACCCAACGCCTATGGCAAGTGGGTGTTCGTGAAATCCAATGCCCGCCGGCTGAACGACAGCGCCGACCGCGCCCTGCTGACCGGCATCGCCGAACGCAAGATGGCCGACGAAACCGCGCCGGTGGCCGACCTGACCGCCAAGCTGGGCCCGCAGGGGCGCGCGGTGATGGCGCTTCTGGGCAACGACGACCCGGCCAAGGTGCCGGCGCTGATGCGCGCCCTGCCCCCCGGCATCCGCGACGAAATCGCCGCCATGGATCTGGCGACGCGCGACCTTGCGCACCTGCAGGCCAAGCTGTTCCTGATCCACGGCCGCGACGACCGCATCATCCCGTGGACGGAAAGCGCCGTTTTGGCCCGCATGGCGCCGCGGACCGAACTGACCCTGCTGGACAACCTGTCCCATGCCGACCTGAAGCCCGGCGGGCTGGCCGACGCTTACGCCTTATGGCTTAACGTGACCCATCTGCTGAATGAGCGCGACAAGTTGGCCGAGCAGCGCCCATGACAGGCACTGCAGATGCATGTTACGCTCGCAGCCGTAAGTTCCCCGCATAGAGGGAATCTCCAGACAGGGAGTACGCGCCGTGACCCCTTCCGTTCTGGTTGTCGATGACGAACCCAATATCGTCCTGTCCCTGGAATTCCTGCTGCGGCAGGTCGGATACGACGTCCGCGTCGCCCGCGATGGCGAACAGGCGCTGGCATCCATCATGCAAAACAAGCCCGGCCTGGTGCTGCTGGACGTGATGATGCCCAAGCGCGACGGCTATGACGTCTGCCAGACCATCCGTGCCAATCCCGAGTGGAACGACGTGCGGGTGATCATGCTGACCGCCAAGGGCCGTGACGCCGAGCGCGAACGCGGGCTGGCCCTGGGCGCCGACGAATACATCACCAAGCCGTTCTCGACGCGCGACGTGGTCGAGAAAGTGCGCAACTTCCTGGGCGCCCCGTAATCCGGGCGCCCAGCGCCGACGGTGGGCGCCATGAGCGAGCACGAGCCTGACGGCGCGGCCCATCCCCTTCCCGCCTTGCGGCCGCGACGCCCCAGCGGACGCCGCGAGC
>DATGXU010000470.1:0-2263 GCA_035298685.1 Magnetospirillum sp.
AGGCATGGGCAAAGGTTTCGCGCCCCTCGGCGTCGATCTCGCCGCGATCGAAGCGCGCCCGCTTGGCCGGGTCCGACAGCAGGTCATAGGCGGCATTGGCTTCCTTGAACTGGCTTTCCGCTTGGGCGTTGCCCGGATTGACGTCGGGGTGCAGTTTCTTCGCAAGCTTACGGAACGCCTTGCGGATCTCGTCGTCGCTGGCGCCGGGTTTGACCCCAAGAATGTCGTATGGGCTGCGCATGGTCCTTTCTCCAAGAGTTGCCGACGGTTACGGCGGACCAGGGCCGGGGCGGCCCAGCGCATCACTGGCGTCATCTGTCCGCGCCCGACCGGCGGCACGCGTCTGCCGGGCCCCGCGTGGGCGGCAACCCCGGCACTATGGATTTAGTCGCCCCCCAGGACGCGTCAAGCCGTGAAACGCACAGGCGCCAGGCCTCACATTACGAATCATTAATCCTGGTGAAATGTGGCTGTAAGGTCCGGACTGTCATTCTTCTCGACATCAGGCAAGGGACGGACGGATTTCAGCGCTCCCCGTACTCTCCCCCCGCCAGGCGGATTTGAACTCCCCGCCGACCGGATAAGGCGCCATCCTCTCCCCCGGGATGGTGTCGCGAACCAGAGCAGACCCGGCCATTCCCCCCCCTGGCCGGCATGGAAGCAGAAAAGGCCCCCGCAGCTCCCCCCTGGCTGCGGGGGCTTTTCATGTGAAGGGGCGACAAGGTAAGGTCGGTTTCATGCGTATCCTGCTCATCGAAGACGATCAAGAGGCGGCCGCCTATCTGGCCAAGGGCCTGCGGGAAGCCGGCAACGCGGTGGACCATGCCGCCAACGGCACCGACGGCCTGTTTCTGGCCACCTCGGAACGCTATGACGTGATGGTGGTCGACCGCATGCTGCCCGGCCTGGACGGACTGGCGATCATTCAGGCCATTCGCGCCGGCGGCAACGCCACGCCGGTGCTGATCCTGTCGGCGCTGGGCAAGGTGGACGACCGAGTCAAAGGGCTGAAGGCCGGCGGCGACGATTATCTGGTCAAGCCCTACGCCTTCGCCGAATTGCTGGCCCGCATCGAGGCGCTGGGCCGCCGCGGCAGCACCAGCCAGCCCGACACCAAGCTGAAGGTCGAAGACCTGGAAATGGACCTGCTGGCCCGCACGGTCAACCGCGCCGGCCAACCCATCGACCTGCAGCCGCGCGAATTCCGGCTGCTGGAATACCTGATGCGCCATGCCGGCCAGGTGGTCACCCGCACCATGCTGCTGGAAAACGTATGGGAGTACCATTTCGACCCGCAGACCAACCTGATCGACGTGCACATCAGCCGGCTGCGGCAAAAGGTGGACAAGGATTTCGAACAGGCGCTGATCCACACCGTGCGCGGCGCCGGGTACACCCTTCGTGCGTCCCGCTAACCTTTCCCTCCCCCCCCTGCTGCGCGCCACCACCTTCCGGCTGGCGCTGTCGTACCTGGGCATTTTCACCGTGTCGGCCATGGCGCTGCTGGCGCTGGTGTCGTGGAGCACCTCGGTCTTCATCGAATGGCAGGTGCAGGAAACGGTAGAGGCCGAAGCCACCGGCCTGTCCGAGCAATACCGCGAACGCGGCATCCAGGGTCTGGCCGAGGTCATCGGCAACCGCGCCAGCCAGGACATCGAGCGCCGCGCCGTCTATCTGTTGCTGGACCCTGAAGGCAACCGCATCGCCGGCAACCTGTTCGGCTGGCCCAAGGACAGCGGCGACGCCTCGGGCTGGGTGCGCTTTCCCATCGAACGGGTGGGCGACGGCCGCCTGGCCACCGAGGTGCTGGCGCGCACCTATACCCTGGCCAAGGATTACCGCCTGCTGGTCGGCCGCTCGCTGCATGAAACCAAGCGCGTCAAATCGGCCATCAACCGCGCCCTGGGCTGGGGCCTGGCGCTGACCGTGCTGCTGGGCATCGTCGGCGGCTATTTCACCAGCCGCCACATGCTGACCCGCGTCGACGCCATGAGCCGCACCGCCCGGCGCATCGTCGGCGGCGACATGAAAAGCCGCATGAAGTTGTCGGATACCGGCGACGAATTCGATCAGCTCGCCACCAGCTTCAACGAGATGATGGACGAGATCGAACGGCTGGTGGAAGGCATCCGCACCGTCACCGACAACATCGCCCACGACCTGCGCACGCCGTTGAACCGCCTGCGCTCGCGCATCGAGGTGGCGCTGCTGGGCCACGGCGACGCCGCCGATTATCGCCGCGTGCTGGAAGAAACCGTGGTCG
>DATGXU010000471.1:0-4297 GCA_035298685.1 Magnetospirillum sp.
CACTTTGCTGAATACCTGCAGCTCGCTGGCGCCCAGGATGCGCGCCGCTTCCTCGACGTCTGACTCCAGGTCCTCGATCACCGGCTGGATGGTGCGCACCACGAACGGCAGGCTGGTGAACGCCATGGCGATGGCGATGCCGGGCTGGGCATGGGCGATCTTGATGCCCAGCGGCACCAGATACTGGCCGAACAATCCATTGGGGGCGAAGGCGGCGGTCAGGGCGACTCCGGCCACGGCGGTCGGCATGGCGAACGGCAGGTCCATGACCGAGTCCAACAACCGCCGGCCGGGAAAGTCGTAGCGGGCCAGCACCCAGGCGAACAACAGCCCCACCACCCCGTTGAAGGCCACCGCCTCGACAGCCGACAGCACGGTGACGCGATAGCTGGCAAGGGCACGCGGGCTGGTGGTGGCCGCCAGGAACTCATGCAGGGTCAGCCCCGAAGCCTTCAGCAACAAGGCGGCGATGGGCAGCAGGACGATGAGGCCGAGATAGGAAAGCGACAGCCCCATGGTCAGAGAAAAGCCCGGCAGCACGCTTCGTTTCATCCGTCATCCCCCACGCGCGGGAAGCGCCGAGGCATAGCCGAAGACGTGCGCCGAGGCCACGCGGATTTCATCGCTTTTCGAACACCTGATCCAGAATGCCGCCCTCGGCGAAGTGAACCTTCTGGATGTTGTCCCAGCCGCCGAACAGTTCGACGGTGTACAACCGCACCGCCGGGAACTGCGCTTTGTACTTCTCGGCCACCTTGGCGTTGCGCACGCGGTTGTAGTTCTTCGCCAGGATCTCCTGGGCTTCATCCGACCACAGATAGTTCAGATAAGCGGTGGCCACTTTACGCGAGCCGCGCTTGTCCACCACCTTATCGACCACCGCCACCGGGAATTCCGCCAACAGGCTGACCGGCGGCACCACGCTGTCGAACTTGTCCTTGCCGAATTCCCTTTGGATGCCGTTGACCTCGGCCTCGAAGGTCACCAGCACGTCGCCGGTTTCACGCTCGACGAAGGTGGTGGTGGCGCCGCGCCCGCCGGTATCGAACACCGGCACGTTGGCCAGCAGCTGGCGCACGAATTCCTTGGCCTTGGCCTGATCGTTGCCGAACTTTTCCAGGGCGAAGGCATAGGCCGCCAGATAGGTGTAGCGGGCGTTGCCCGAGGTCTTGGGATTGGGGAACACCACCTTCACATCCGGCCGCACCAGATCGTCCCAGTTGCGGATGTTCTTGGGGTTGCCCTTGCGCACCAGAAAGGACGGCAGCGAGTAATAGGGCGACGCCTGATTGGGGAATGCCTGTTGCCAGTCGGGGCGCACCAGGCCCTTGCCGGCCAGCGCCTGCACGTCGGTCACCTGATTGAAGGTCACCACATCGGCGGGCAGCCCCTCGATGATCGAGCGCGCCTGCTTGCTGGAGCCGCCGTGCGATTGCTTCACCTCGATCGCCTGCCCCGTCTCCTTCTTCCATTGCGCCTGGAACGCCGGGTTGATCTGGGCGTACAGCTCGCGGGCGATGTCGTAGGAGACGTTGAGGATGTCGGCGGGTTCCGCCCGGGCCGCAAGCGGCGCCAGCGACAGGCCGATGGCGGCGATGGCCGAAATCACACGAGTTTTCATGGCTGCACTCCTCAATTCACATTGAGAACATATCGCAGCGCCTGATTATACGCAATGTTCATGTTTGATTGTGCTGCTGTACACTGTTGTTGTGTTGTTAATCGCCAAAAATGAAGCCCGCCGAGGCGGGCTTCCATGCTCACATATTCGGATAGTTGGGCCCGCCGCCACCCTCGGGCACCGCCCAAGTGATGTTCTGGGTCGGGTCCTTGATGTCGCAGGTTTTACAGTGCAGGCAATTCTGGGCATTGATCTGCATGCGCGGGCCCGTTGCCTCGTTCACCACTTCGTAGACGCCGGCGGGGCAATAACGCTGTTCCGGCGCGTTATAAAGGGCCAGGTTGACGGCGATCGGCACGCCTTCGTCCCTGAGCTTGAGGTGGATCGGCTGGTTTTCCTCGTGATTGGTGTTCGAGATGAAAACCGAGCTCAGCTTGTCGAAGCTGACCGCGCCGTCGGGCTTGGGATAGGCGATGGGGGCGCATTCCGACGCCTTGCGCAGTTGCTCGTGATCGGGCTTGTGGCGGAACGTCCACGGCGCCTTGCCCCGGAACACATAGGTGTCCAGCGCCGAATAGGCGATGGCGGCGTACAGGCCCCATTTGAACGACGGCTTGATGTTGCGGACCGCATGCAGTTCGCTCCACAGCCAGCTTTGCCGCAGCTTTTGCGGATAGGCGGAGGCTTCCACCCCCTCGCCCGCCAACAGCTCGACCACCGCGTCGGCGGCCACCATGCCGGATTTCAGCGCGGTGTGGCTGCCCTTGATCTTGGGCACGTTCAGGAAGCCGGCGCTGTCGCCGACGATGACGCCGCCGGGGAAGGTCAGCTTGGGGATCGACTGCAACCCGCCGGCCGAGATGGCACGGGCGCCATAGGCGATGCGGCGTCCGCCCTCGAACAGCGGACGGATGGCGGGATGGGTCTTGAACCGCTGGAATTCGTCGAACGGCGACAGGTGGGGATTGGAATAGCCCAGGCCCACCACGAAGCCCACCACCACCTGATTGTCTTCCAGGTGGTACAGGAACGAACCGCCATAGGTCTTGGCATCCAGCGGCCAGCCCACGGTGTGCATGATGGTGCCGGGCTTGTGCTTGGCCGGGTCGATTTCCCACAATTCCTTGATGCCCAGGCCATAGGTCTGGGGATCGCAGTCGGCGCGCAGGTTGAACCGCTCGAACAGCACCTTGGCCAGGCTGCCGCGCACGCCCTCGGCGAAGATGGTCTGGCGGGCATGCAGTTCGACGCCGGGGGTGTGGGCATGGGTGGGCTGGCCGTCGCGGCCGATGCCCATGTCGCCGGTGGCGACGCCTTTCACCGAGCCGTCGTCGTGATACAGCACCTCGGCGGCGGCGAAGCCGGGGAAAATTTCGACGCCCAAATCCTCGGCCTGCGCCGCCAGCCAGCGGCACAGATTGCCCAAGGATATGATGTAGTTGCCGTGATTGTGCATCTGCGGCGGGGTCGGCAGCCGGATGGCCTTGGACTCGGTCAGGAACATGAAGCTGTCCGCCGTGGCTTTGGTCACCAGCGGGGCTTCGCGTTCTTGCCAGTCGGGAAACAGCTCGGCCAGCGCGTGCGGTTCGAAGACGGCGCCGGACAGGATGTGGGCGCCCACTTCCGAACCCTTTTCCAGCACACACACCGAAAGCTCGGGGTTCACCTGTTTGACGCGGATGGCGGCGGCCAGGCCGGACGGGCCGGCGCCCACCACCACCACGTCGAATTCCATGCTCTCGCGTTCGGTCGTCATCGCCGGTGCCTCTGGTTCATTGGGAAAAAAGGAAGAGGGCGGGCGAGATTGCCATTCGGGAGTAACCCGCCCTCTTCAAGGTGCGGCCTCAGGGCTTAGGAGGGCCGCATAACCAGGAAACGCCGCTGCGCAACAGTCGCAGCCAGTGCCCATAGGTTAGGTCATGACGGGGTGGCGATAAATGTCACCATCACTCAAAAAGCACGCCGGAATTTGCAACATTGCCGCAATGAAAAGGGCCAGGCGGGTTGCCCCGCCTGGCCCGATTTCAACAGGCATACCCTAGGGTCAGTGCGAGGAGGCACCCTCGGCACCCAGACCGGTCTGCGCGCGGACGAACTGGTCGGCGAAGGCTTCCTTTTCGCTGGCAGCCTTGACGCTGCCGTCGAGCTTGGAAACCACGAACGCGACGATGAACGCGGTCGGCATCGAGAACAACGCCGGCTGGTCATAGGGGAACAGCGCCTGGGCGTTGCCCAGAACGGTCTTCCACACCGCCGGACCCAGCACCACCAGCACCACGGCCGAGGTCAGGCCGGCCAGACCGCCCAACAGGGCGCCCCGGGTGGTCAGACCCTTCCAGAACATGGACAGGAACAGCACCGGGAAGTTGGCCGAAGCCGCCACGCCGAAGGTCAGACCGACCAGGAACACCAGGTTCTGCTTTTCGAACAGGATCGACAGCAGCACCGCGATGGAGCCCAGCACCAGCGAGGCGATCTTGGAGGCACGGACCTCGGCGCGCTCAGACGCCTTGCCCTTCATGATGACGTTGGCGAACAGGTCATGCGAGATGGCCGAGGCACCGGCCAGCACCAGACCGGCCACCACCGCCAGGATGGTGGCGAAGGCCACCGCCGACAGGAAGCCCAGCATGACGTCGCCGCCCAGCGCCTTGGCCAGGTGCATCACCGGCATGT
>DATGXU010000472.1:0-4635 GCA_035298685.1 Magnetospirillum sp.
ACCGTCCCCAAGGCCGGCGCGGCGGGAGCTTCGGGCGCCGGCGGCACGGCGGGCGGCGCCTCGACGGGGGCGGGGGCCTGTTGCCCGGTCATGAAGTTGTGCGGCTTGGCCTTCTTGCCGGTCTGGCGTTCCCAATTGGCCACCTGACGGCGGTCGAACGGGTTGACCTTGCTGCCGTCGGGCCACAGCATCTCGGGGTCGTAACAGCTGACCTGGGCCAGATGGGGCGACGACACCCGGCATTGCCAGCGCCACGTGCCCTCGATCGCGCTTTTCAGCCCATGGCTGGCGCACCGTTCGGCGGCCAGGGCCTCGACCTCGGCCCACGGCGTCTTGTCGCTGAAGCAGATTTCCAGCGATCCCTTCAGCAGCACCGGATCGACCGGCTTCTCGATGGCCGGCACGTTGGTGTAGCCGGTATCGACAAACGCTTCGGGGTCGGCGCAGCCGGCGGTCAGAGCGGCCAGCAACAGCAGCAGGGGGCGTTCAACGCGCATGTGGTCGGACTCGGTCGTATCGACGATCCTTCTGTTTATCCCAGCCTCGGCGCAAGGGAAAGACGCTTGCGCGTCACCGGGCGTTGTCAGCCTTCGCGGCAGCGGCTAATCTTGCTTCCCGTTTGGGTAGGAGAATTTCGATGTCCGAAGGCAAAAAGTTCCGACTGGTCACGCGCAGCGACTTCGACGGTCTGGTGTGCGCGGTTCTGCTGCGCCAGCTCGACATCATCGACGAGATCAAGTTCGTCCACCCCAAGGACATGCAGGATGGGCTGATCGACATCGGCCCCAACGACATCACCACCAATCTGCCCTATGTGGACGGGGTGAACATCGCCTTCGACCACCATCTGTCCGAGACCATTCGCGTCGGCCAGAGGGACAACCACATCATCGACCCCAAGGCGCCGTCGGCGGCGCGCGTGGTCTATGATTATTACGGCGGCGCGGTGCGCTTCCCGGCGGCCTGGGACCTGATGATGGAAGAGGTCGACAAGGCCGATTCCGCCCAGTACTCGCTGGACGACATCCTGTCGCCCACCGGCTGGACGCTGCTGAACTACATCATGGACGCGCGTACCGGCCTGGGCCGCTTCCGCGAGTTCCGCATCTCGAACTACCAGTTGATGATGAACCTCATCGACTATTGCCGGAACCACACCATCGAGCAGATCCTGGAACTGCCCGACGTGCGCGAGCGGACCGACCTCTATTTCTCGCACGAGGAAAAGTTCAAGGAACAGATCAAGCGGTGCTCTACCGTTCACAAGAACCTGGTGGTGCTGGACCTGCGCGAGGAAGAAACCATCTTCGCCGGCAACCGCTTCATGATTTATGCCCTGCACCCCGAGTGCAACATCTCGATCCACGTGCTGTGGGGCCTGAAGAAGCAGAACACCGTGTTCGCCATCGGCCGTTCGATTCTGGATCGCGGCTCGAAGACCAACGTGGGTGCGCTGTGCCTGGGCTATGGCGGCGGCGGCCATGAAAAGGCCGGGACCTGCCAGGTGCCCAACGACAATGCGGCGGCGGCGCTGACCGACATCATCGCCCGCATCAACGCCGACGGCTGATCGACCCGGGCCCCGCCATCAAGCGGGGCCCTTCACCACGGCGCGTCGCGGGATGGCGGTGATGGATCTGGAAAAGATTGGCAAGGTGCTGGCGCTGGCCGCCTCGGACAACGACGCCGAGGCCCTGCACGCCTTGCGCACCGCCCGCCGCCTGCTCGAGGCGCACGGCGCCGATTTCGTCGAGCTGGCCCGCCGGATCGGCGGCGACGACGGCGTCAGCCGGGCGGTTCTGGAAGACGCGGTTTTCGATCTGCGCAACGAAGTCCGCCAACTGCGGGCCGAGAACGAGCGGCTGAAACAGACGCGCGCTATGCCGTCGGCGGCCGAGCCCTCCAGCATGTTCGACGCCGCCCGCGCCGCCGGCGACGTGATCCGCCTGCGGGCAGAGTTGACCGAACTGGCCGAAACCCTGGAACGCGAGCGGGCGCAGACCCGCCATCTGCTGGCCAACGAGGCCGCTCTGCACGCCTCGCTGCAGGACGCGATGGCGGAAGCGGCGCGACTGGGGGGGCGCCTGTCCGAGGCGGACAGCCGCCGCATGCGCCTGGAGGCGGAAAACCGCCGGCTGCTGCATGCCAACCATGCCCTCAGTGTCGAGTTGGAAGAGGCGAAGGCGCAAACCCCGCCCCTGGTTCCGGCCATGCTGCCGCCCGAGCCGGCGCCGGAACGCAAGCCCCGCCCCGAGGCGCGGGGACGGGCCAAGGCGCCGGCCAATCAATACGCCCTGTTCTAGCCGCCGTAACGCTGGACTTGTGCGGCTTGCCGCCCATATAACCCGTCTATGACTACCACCGGCGGACACGACTTTCTCAAGATGCACGGGTTGGGGAACGATTTCGTCGTCCTCGACGGCCGCGCCTCGGGCCTTGCCCTCTCTGCGGATGCGGTGCGCGCCATCGCCGACCGCCATCGCGGCGTGGGCTGCGACCAGCTGATCGTCATCGAACCGGCGCGCAATGCCGTCAGCGACGCCTGGATGACCATCTACAACCCCGACGGCAGCCAATCGGGCGCCTGTGGCAACGCCACCCGTTGCGTCGCCTGGCTGCTGATGCGCCAGAACGGCAGCGACAAGGTGGTGATCGAGACCAAGGCCGGCCTGTTGGACGGCGAGGCGCGCGGCGACCGCCTGGTGGCGGTGGACATGGGCCGCGCCCGGCTGGATTGGCGCGACATCCCCTTGGCCGAGGCGGTGGACACCCTGCATCTGGGCATCCAGGCCGGGCCGCTGGCCGATCCGGTGGGCGTCAGCATGGGCAATCCCCATGCGGTGTTCTTCGTCGATGACGTCGCCGCCATCGATCTGGCGGCGCTGGGGCCGGTGCTGGAGCACCACCCGCTGTTCCCCGAGCGCGCCAATATCGAGATCGTCCAGGTTCTGGCGCCCGACCGCCTGCGCATGCGGGTGTGGGAACGCTCGGCCGGCATCACCCAGGCCTGCGGCTCCGGTGCCTGCGCCACCCTGGTGGCCGCCGCCCGGCGCGGCCTGACCGGCCGCAAGGCCGACGTCGAGCTGGATGGCGGCACCCTGACCATCGAATGGCTGGCCGACGACCACGTGCTGATGACCGGGCCGGTGGCGCTGTCGTTCCACGGCACGCTTGATCCGAGTCTGTTGGGATGATTGCAGCGCGCGCGGCGAGGGATCGCATATGACCACCGGCAAGGTGCAGGTCGTCACCTTCGGCTGCCGCCTGAACGCCTATGAGTCCGAAGTGATGCGCGAGCATGCGCGGGCGGCGGAAAGCGGCGTCGAGACCATCATCGTCAACACCTGCGCCGTCACCGCCGAGGCCGAACGCCAGGCGCGCCAGAACATCCGCAAGCTGCGCCGCGAGAACCCCGACGCCCGCATCGTGGTGACCGGCTGCGCCGCCCAGGTGGACCCCGGCAAGTTCGCCGCCATGCCCGAGGTGGACCAGGTGCTGGGCAACGCCGAGAAGATGCAGCCCGACATCTTCACCGCGCCGCCCGAGGACCGCATCGTCGTCACCGACATCATGCAGGTGCGCGAAACCGCCGAGCATCTGGTGTCGGGCTTCGAGGGGCGCGCCCGCGCCTTCGTCGAGGTGCAGACCGGCTGTGACCATCGCTGCACCTTCTGCATCATTCCGTTCGGGCGCGGCCCCAACCGCTCGGTGCCCATGGGCCGCATCGTCGACCAGGTGCGCGCGCTGGTGGCCCAGGGCTTCCGCGAGGTGGTGTTCACCGGCGTCGACATCACCGCCTATGGTGGAGACCTTCCGGGCACGCCCACACTGGGCCAGATGGCCCGGAGGCTGCTGGCCCAGGTGCCCGAGCTGCCGCGACTGCGGCTGTCGTCGCTGGACCCGGTCGAGGTGGACGACGATCTGCTGCGGCTGGTGGCCGAGGAACCGCGCCTGATGCCCCATTTCCATCTGTCGGTGCAGGCCGGCGACGACATGGTGCTCAAGCGCATGAAGCGGCGCCATCTGCGCGCCGACGTCATCGCCCTGGCCCGGCGCCTGCGCCAGTTGCGCGGCGACGTCGCGCTGGGCGCCGACATCATCGCCGGCTTCCCCACCGAGGACGAAGCCATGTTCCGGCACTCGCTGGATCTGGTGGACGAGGTGGGGCTGACCCATCTGCACGTCTTCCCGTTCTCGGCCCGTCCGGGCACCCCGGCGGCGCGCATGCCGCGCGTGCCCGGCGACGTGGTCAAGGACCGCGCCGCCCGCCTGCGCGCCAAGGGCGAGGCCGCCATGGCGGCCTTTCTGGCGGCGCGCGTGGGGCGCGAGGTGTCGGTGCTGGTGGAGGGCGACAATGCGGGATTTTGCGAGCACTATCTGCCGGTGCGGCTGACCGCGCCGGTGGCCGATGGCACCATCCTGCGCGCCCGGGTCGTGGCGGTGGATGGCAACAGGTTGAACGCAGAGCCGCTTTGAAGCGGCCGGGAGCTGAGGCATGAGCAAGACGGGCTTTTTCGGGCGGTTGCTGGGACGCAAGGGCGAGGCGGACAAGCCTGCCGAGCCGGCTGCCCCCGCCGAAGCGGAAGCCCCCGCCGCGCCGGTTCCCGCGCCTGAACCCGAGCCCCTGCCCGAGCC